>NZ_JBNDHX010000051.1:0-26118 GCF_056755275.1 Leifsonia sp. HAY1-4F | reverse complement strand
TCCGTCGTCGGCAGCGTCAGATGTGTATAAGAGACAGCCCCATCCGCGTCGGCACGGGACGAGACAGCGTTATCCAGCACCAGCACGACCCGAACCTGACCCGAGGAGCCGGCACCGTCGCCGGCCACGACACCAAGAGAAGGAACCGACATGATCACCAAGAAACACCGCGCCAGGGCGCTGGCCTTCGCCGCGATCCCCGCCGCAGCAGCCCTCATCCTCACCGGCTGTTCCAGCGCCTCGGTGGGCGCCGGAACCACGTCCACGCCGGCCGCGACGGCCAACGCCTACGCATCGATCATCCCCAGCGGCGACATCGTCGCCGCCTCCAAGAAGCTCGTGGCCGACAGCCTGTCCGCCAGCACCGGCTTCTCGCCCAAGTCGTCCGGCCCCAAGGCGCAGCAGGCGGGCGCCACTGTCGCCTACGTCGGCAGCGACCTGACCAACGGCGGCGTGAACACGGTCGCCGAGGGTGTGAAAGAGGCTGCCGCGGTCATCGGCTGGAAGGTCAACGTGTACGACGGCAAGGCCACGGCGCAGGGACGCACGGATGCGCTGAACCAGGCCATCGCATCCAAGCCGGCAGCCATCGTGCTGGGCGGGTTCGACCCCACCGAGCAGGCCGCGACGATCAAGACCGCGAACGACGCGAAGATCCCGGTCGTCGGCTGGCACGCCGGAGCGAGCACCGGCCCGGGCAACGGGCTGTTCGCGAACGTCTCCACGGACCCGCTCGCGGTCTCGCAGCTGGCGGCGGCGTTCGCGGTCGCCGACTCGAACGGCAAGGCCGGGGTGGCGATCTTCACCGATGGCCAGTACCAGATCGCCGTGGAGAAGGCGAAGGCCATGCAGGCATACATCACGGCATGCTCGGGATGCAGCGTCCTCAGCTACCAGGACTCCCCCATCGCTGACGCCGATCAGCGGATGCCGGGGATCATCTCGAACCTGCTCCAGAAGGACGGCGACAAGCTGACCTACCTCCTCGCCATCAACGGCAACTACTTCGGTGGCGCCCAGCAGGCTCTCCGTGCCGCAGGCAAGGACCCGGCCGGGACGCCCAAGTCGGTGGCTGCGGGAGACGGTGACTCCGCCGAGTTCCAGCGCATCCGCTCGGTCGACTACCAGGCGGCGACCGTCGCCGAGCCGCTCACCATGGAGGGCTGGGAGATCGTCGACGAGGTGAACCGCGCTCTGGCGGGACAGCAGTGGTCCGGATTCGTTCCGGCACCGGGCCTCATCACCAAGCAGAACGTGCCGACCGGCGACGTGTTCGATCCGGCCAGCGGGTACCGCGACGTCTACAAGAAGGTCTGGGGCAAGTGAGTCACGAGAAGGGGAGGCTCGGTCGCCGAGCCTCCCCTTCTCGCTCCGCTCACTCCGCGGGCGCCGCCGTCGCCGCCGGGAGCGATTCGACCCAGGCGCGCGTCACCGCGATGTCCTGGTCGCCGAACCCGGCGGCGGTCAACTCCTCGAACGACTCCCTCAGCGCATCCAGCTGGTGCGTCACCGTCCCGGACTTCCGGGCCTCGTCGGTGGCGAACCTCAGATCCTTGACCATGTACTTCGCAGCACCGGAAGGGCGGTAATCCTTGTCCACGAAACGCGCCTTGCGTGTCTCCAGCACCCGGCTGCCGGCGTACCCACCGGCCAGCAGGTCGAGGAGGGCGCCCACATCGAGCCCGCTGCGCTCGGCGATGACGCACGCTTCGCCCCAGGCGAGCACCGTGGCCGCGACGACCATCTGGTTGCACGCCTTGGCCACCTCACCCGCGCCGAGCGGGCCCAGCAGCACGGGACGCCCGACCGCCTCCAGAACGGGCCTGGCCGTCGCGAAGTCCTCCGGACTCCCGCCGACCATCACCGAGAGGGTGCCGCCGATCGCGCCGTCCTCACCGCCGCTCACAGGGGTGTCGAGTACGCGCACCCTGCCGCTGGAGGTCTCCCGGAGTCTGGCGCCGAGCTCACGCACGCCGTCCGGGGACGACGTCGAGCCGATGCAGAGGACCAGCGGCCCCTCGACGCCGGCGAGCAGCCCGTCCGGGCCGTCGAGGACCGCCTCGGCTTCTGGCAGGTCCGGCAGCATCATCACGATCACATCGGACGCCGACGCGACCTCGCGTGGGGAGTCCGCCCAGTGGGCGCCGGCGGCGATCACGTCGTCGACGCTCTCGCGGCGCCGGGCCGTCACGGTCAGGCTCAGGCCCGAGGCCTCGGCGGCTCGGAGGATGTTGAGAGCCATCGGCCGCCCCATCACCCCGAGACCGATGAATCCCACTCGAAGAGCAACCGGCTGCGCTGTTACGCTCATCATGGGTCCAGCATAACGAACAGGGTTCAACACAATGAATGGAGAAGTCGAGGAGTTCAGCCTCTCGAATTCGCCCTCAACCAGCACCGATACCGAAAGCGACACTGTGATCCAGCCACCTGACCGCACCCTCACCGTCGGGGTGGCCACGCCCCTCAGCGAAGAGCTCTGCCAGTTCATCGAAACCCGCGAGCCGCGCGTCCGCCTGGTGCGGGATCAGTCCCTCCTCGCGCCGATGCGCTGGCCAGGCGATCACGGAGGCGATCCCGCCTTCGTACGCAGCCCGCGCCAGCAGTCGGCCTTCGAAGCGATCCTGGACTCGGCCGACGCCCTCTACGGCATCCCGGACGAGTCTCCCGCCGCTCTCGCCCGCACGGTGTCGGCCAACACGCAGCTGCGCTGGGTGCACACGATGGCCGCGGGCGGCGGCGGCCAGGTGAAGGCCGCGCGCCTCAGCGATGCCGACCTCGCCCGGCTCGTCCTGACGAGCTCGGCCGGCGTGCACGCCCGTTCGCTGGCGGAGTTCGCCGTCTTCGGCGTCCTCGCCGGCGCCAAGGACCTGCCGCGGCTGCGCGCCCTCAAGGACGCCCGCGAGTGGAGCGACCGCTGGACGATGGGTCAGGTCAGCGAGCAGACCATCCTCGTCGTCGGACTGGGAAGCATCGGCCGCGCGACGGCGCAGGCTCTCGACGCGCTCGGCGCGACGGTGTGGGGCACGAGCCGCGCGGACGAGCCCGTGAAGCACGTTCAGCGCATCGTCCATCCCTCCCGTCTGGCCGAGGTGGCCGGCGAGGTCGACGCGATCGTCGTGACCCTGCCCGGGACCGATGCCACCGAGAAGCTCGTGAGCGAGGAGGTGCTCGCCCGGCTCTCAGCCGGCACGACCTTCGTGAGCATCGGGCGCGGAACCGTCATCGACCAGGATGCGCTCGTCTCCGCTCTGCAGGACGGCCGGGTCGGCTTCGCCGCGCTCGACGTCTTCGCCGTCGAGCCGCTCCCCGCCGACAGCGCGCTCTGGCAGCTGCCCAACGTCGTGATCAGCCCGCACACCGCAGCGCTCACCTCGGCCGAGGACCGGCTCATCGCCGAGCTCTTCGCCGACAACGCGACCCGGTTGCTCGACGGCCGGCGCGTCCGGAACCTCATCAACAAGCGGGAGTTCTACTAACCATGA
The DNA here is from genome assembly GCF_056755275.1 of Leifsonia sp. HAY1-4F. NCBI lineage: Bacteria > Bacillati > Actinomycetota > Actinomycetes > Micrococcales > Microbacteriaceae > Leifsonia > Leifsonia sp. HAY1-4F. Next base: position 22,633 of record NZ_JBNDHX010000051.1, on the reverse strand, counting down.
CACGTGCCACTACGCTCGTGCTGGCAGCGAAGGAGGTCGGCGGATGACGACCGATGCCCTCAGCGACCGGGGTCCGGCGCCGGCGGTGACGCGCGCTGTCGCGATCCTCGGGCTCCTGGCGGATGCGCATGGTTCACCGCTGAGCTTGAGCGAGATCGCGCGAGCGCTCGGGATCGCCAAGTCGTCCACCTCCAATCTCTGCGTCGCGCTGGAAGACGGCGACATGATCCAGCGCACGGATGGCGGCTACACGCTCGGTCGCCGCAATCTGGAACTCGGCGGTGCGTTCCTGCGGTCGTTCGATCAGGTGCGCGAGTTCTACAAGCTGTGCGCGGAGTCTCCTGTGCTCAGCCACGAACTCCTCCAGCTGGCGGTGCTCGACGGAACCAACGTTCTGTATCTCGCCCGGCATGAGGGACGCGCCCCGTTGCGGCTCTCTGCGACGATCGGCGACCGGTTCCCTGCCGCACCGACCGCCATCGGGAACGCCTTGCTCGCGAATCTCGAACCGGAGGAGGTGGCCGAGCGCTTCTCGCACGTCAGCGAGTGGCCGCGGCTGACCGAGAAGTCCGTCCAGACCCTCGATGCGCTGCAGGCCAAGCTCGCGGCGACGAGGGAGCGCGGATACAGTCTGGACGAAGGCGAAGTGTTCCCGAGCGTGGTGGGAATCGCCATGCCGATCCCCCCGCGGTCGAGCGGCGACGTGCCGATGGCGATGGGCGCCTCCATGTTCCGCACGGATGACTCCGCGGACCATCGCGACCGCGTCGTCGAGGCGCTGCGCTCGGCGGTCGAGCGGCTCTCGAACCCGATGGTGCTCACCAGCGATCGCTGATCGAGTTCAGCCCGCTGTCCAATATGATGGACAGCGTTCAGCATAGTGATACCTTGTCCGTGATGCCGGAACGGGAGTCGGTCCGGCTGCGAGCATGAAGGAGCGCCCATGCCGGACCACGTGAACCCCCACCGGCTGTTCGACATCCGAGGAAAGACGGCACTCGTCACCGGATCGAGCCGGGGCATCGGAAAGGCCCTGGCCGAAGGGCTGAGCGCTGCGGGCGCCCGGGTCGTCATCCATGGACGGGATGCGGACGTCGCGCGATCCACCGCCGCCGAACTCCGTGAACGGCACGACGCAGACGTGCACGTGGTCACCTTCGATGTGACCGACCCCCGGCAGGTCGCCGAGGGCATCGACGAGATCGAACGCGACGTCGCGCCCATCGACATCCTCGTAAACAACGCCGGCATCCAGCGCAGGGCGCCATTCCTGGACTTCCCCGTCGAGGACTGGAACGCCATCCTCGCGTCGAACCTGACCAGCGCCTTCCTGGTCGGGCAGCGCGTCGCGCGCGGAATGGCCGCGCGGGGTGGCGGCAAGATCGTGAACATCGGCTCCGTGCAGAGCCAGCTCGGCCGGCCGGGGATCGCACCATACGCGGCCTCCAAAGGCGGCATCGTCATGCTCACGCGCGGGATGTGCGCCGACTTGGCCGGCTCCGGCATCCAGGTGAACGCGCTCGCCCCCGGCTACTTCGCCACCGAGCTGACCAAGGCCCTGGTCGACGACGAGGCGTTCAGCGCCTGGGTCCGTGGACGCACCCCCGCAGGCCGCTGGGGTTCCGTCGACGAACTGGTGGGAACGCTGCTGTATCTGGTCTCCCCGGCGTCCGACTTCGTGAGCGGACAGATCATCTACGTCGACGGCGGCATGACCGCGGTCGTCTGACCCACCGAAAGGCACTCCCATGAAGGCACTCGTCGCCCACGGCGCCGGTGATCTGCGCATCGAAGAGCGCACCCCGCAGAGCCCGGGACCGGACCAGGTCCTGATCCGGATGACGCACGGCGGCATCTGCGGTTCGGACCTCCACTATTACAAGGAGGGCCGCGTCGGGTCCTTCGCGATCACCGAGCCGCTGGTGCTCGGCCACGAGGTCGCCGGTCGCGTGGTGCAGGACGGCAGAGCCGAAACCGACCCGGCGGCGGCGCTGGCCCCGGGGACGGCGGTGACGCTGCATCCTGCGACCTACGACCGGGGCAACCGGGAGTTCGACCCGCTGCGGCCGACGATCAGCCCGGGCGCTCGGTATCTCGGCAGCGCGGCGACGCATCCCCACACGCAGGGGGGCTTCTCGGAGCTGTTCACAGCACGCGCCGACCAGGTGCGCGTGCTGCCCGGGACGCTGCCGCTCGAACGCGGCGTGCTTGCCGAACCCCTGGCCGTCGGCCTGCACGGACTCTCCCGTGCCGGTGGCGTGGCGGGCAAGAAGGTGCTGATCAGTGGATCCGGTCCCATCGGGCTGCTCGCCTTGCGCGCAGCCGTGCGGCTGGGCGCATGGGAGGTGTGGGCCTCGGATGTGCTCGAACGCCCGCTCGCTCTCGCCACGCGGCTCGGCGCCGCCGGAACGTTCGCCCTGCGCTCGGAGCCGGTCACCGAACGCGCCTTCGACGTCGTGATCGAGGCGGCCGGCGTCCCGGCGGCCGTCACGTCCGCCATCCGGGCTGTGGCGAGCGGAGGTGTCGTGGTGCAGATCGGCATGGTGCCCGCCACCCCGGAGCCGTACGCCCTCTCGGAGCTGGTCAGCCGCGAGATCGACCTGCGCGGTGCCTTCCGGTTCGACACCGAGATCGACACGGCCATCCGGATGCTGACGGACGACCCGCTCTTCGACCTGGTCGTCACGCACACGTTCCCGGCCGACGAGGCGATCGCCGCCTTCGAAACCGCCTCCGACCCGGCCGTCTCGAGCAAAGTCGTGCTGCGCCTCTGGGGCGCCGGCCAGGACGACTGATGCGGATCGCGCGACTCCGCACCGACGACGGGCCGCGATCGGTCATCCACACGGGCGAGGCCTGGGCCGGCATCGAGGATCCGTTCGCGCCGAACCTCGTCTACACCGGAGAAATCTACGCCGTCGAAGGCGTCGAGCTGCTGGCGCCGTGGGAACCGACGGTGGTCGTCGGCATCTCGCACAACAAGGGCGCCAACGACCATCGCCTCCCGATCCAGGCCTTCCTCAAGTCGTCCCGCACGGTCGCGGGCCCCGGCGACGAGGTCCCCTACCGCGACGGCATCGGAACGGTGAACATGGAGGGCGAGCTGGCGATCGTCATCGGGACGCGCTGCAGCCGGCTTACCCGGGACGACGCGATGGATGCCGTCTTCGGCTACTCCATCGTGAACGATGTCACGAACGCCGGACAGGTGCACGTGGACGAGAAGTTCAGCCAGGTGAAGAACGGCACCAACTACACACCGATCGGCCCCTGGATCGAAACGGAGCTGCACCACCCTGGCGACCGCGACATCCACATGGCGGTGAACGGCACCGAGCAGCTCGTGTCCTCGACGGCCCTCCTGCCGTCGTCCCTGATCGACGTGCTCGTGTACGTCAGTGCGTGGATGGAGCTCGGCCCGGGCGACGTCATCCTCACCGGAGCCCCCGGCACCTCGATCCCCGTCCGGCCGGGCGACCGCGTCGCGATCACCATCGACGGGATCGGGACGCTCGAGAACGCCGTCTGCTGAGCCCTGCCTCCCGGGTGCCCCGCCCCCGCCTGTGCGGCTGTCTTCCGTAAGTGCGGCTGTTCGGAACGTCTGCTGGTGCTCGCCGCACCGCACACGTTCCGTACGTGCGCACTCGTCCCCACAACTGGGGCAGGACCGCGGGTTGCCGAACCAACAAACTGAGGTGTCGTCACTTACCCGAGGAGCACCATGACCACGCCGCCGCCGACCGATCGGAAGAGTAGCGTCGGTCCACTTCGAAAAGTGCCCGTGACGACCTGGATCGGCATCGGCTGCACCGCTCTTCTGGCCCTGATCGGGCTGGCGTCGGGTGGCGTCTGGATGATGATCTTCCTCGCTGCCCTCGTCGTGCTCCCGACCGCCATCTACGGATGGGCGTTCCGCCGGCCCACCTGGCTCAGGCTGCCTCGCAAACGTGCCGTCGGGGGTATCGGCGCGGCGATCGCCTTCGTCATTCTGCTCGGCTCCTCCGGGGCGTACGGCGCCACTCATCCTGAAACGTCCACACCGGCGAGCGTGACACACGGCGTCGTCTCTTCATCGACGCCGACCCCGTCTCCTACCCCAACGCCCGTCATCACCACCAAGGTCGTCGCCGAGACCGCCGTCATCCCGTTCACGTCCACGACCGTCGACAGCGCGACGGTGCCGCAGGGCACCTCTGAGGTCACGACCGCCGGCGCGAACGGCGTGGAGACGAAGACGTATCTCGTCACCTACTCGGACGGCGTCGAGACGACCAGGGTGCTGCAGAGCGACGTCGTCACCACTCCGCCCGTCGCGCAGGTGACGACCGTCGGCACGTACGTCGCCCCTCCTCCCCCTCCTGCACCGGCTGCTCCGACGTGCACGAACGGAACCTACGTGAACAGTGCCGGCAACACCGTCTGCAGACCGGAGACGTCAGCGGGCGCACCCCCGGGTGCCACAGCCAAGTGCAACGACGGGACCTACAGCTTCAGCCAGACGCGACGGGGAACCTGCTCCTCACACGGCGGAGTGGCCGAATGGCTCTGAGCGCTGCGCACTGATCGCCGACGTGTCCTGATCTCTCCGGGGGCTGTGGACGCCCGAGCCGACGGCAGCGCGGAGCGCAGCGAGGATCGTGGCCAGATCCACCACCTCTTGCAGGAGCGCGCCGGCGATGGCGGGAATGACGCCGAAAGCAGCGACGCCCATGAGCAGTACCGAGGCTGCGATGCCGAGCCAGATGCTCTGCAGGGCGATGGCGACCGTGCGTCGTGCGATCGCCACCGCATCCACCAGCTTGCCGATGTCGTCGACGAGGATGACGAGATCCGCCGACTCGCTCGCTGCCGTGGCTCCTTTCGCCCCCATCGCGACACCGACATCCGCGCTGGCGAGCACGGGAGCGTCGTTCACCCCGTCGCCCACCATGACCACGGGGCGCTCGGCGATGGATGCAACACGGGCGACCTTGTCCGAGGGCAGGCACTCCGCCTGAAAGCGCGTGATGCCCAGCTCCCGCGCGACGCCGGCCGCAGTCTCCTCCGCATCGCCGGTGAGGAGCTCGATGTTCGGAACACCGAGATCGCCCAGGGCACGAAGCGTCGCTGCGGCGTTCCTCCGGGGAGGGTCGCGCTCGATGAGCGCACCCGCGGGGGCCCCGTCCACGGCGACATATACGGCGAGTTCGCCAGGTTCGATGCGTTCACGGACGGCGGCTGGGGCCAGCGAACGGACGAACGAGAGTTTGCCGACGGCCACCGTACGGTCGCCGACGCGCGCGAGCACACCATCCGTGGCGCGCTCCTCAGCTGAGCTGACTGCGCGAAGAGGCAGCGAGCGCTCGGAAGCGGCGCGGACCACCGAAGAGGCGAGGACGTGGGAAGAGTACTGTTCAGCGCTGGCGGCCAGAGCCAGCACGTCATCGGGGTCGAACCCCGCTGCCGGTCGCACCTCCTGCAGCACCGGAGCGCCGGTGGTCAGAGTCCCCGTCTTGTCGAAGACGACCGTACGCGCGCGGGCAAGGGTCTCGAAGACACCACCGCTTCGCACGATGAGCCCGGATCGCGCCGCGCGGCTCATCCCGCCGATGAAGGCGACAGGCGCCGCGATGAGCAGCGGGCACGGTGTCGCGAGCACGAGGACCTCTGCGAACCGGACCGGGTCCCCGCTCACCAACCACGCGGCGCCGGCCAAGGCCAGCGCGAAGGCGGTGAACGGAATCGCGAACTGGTCGGCGAGCCGGACCACGCGGGCCTTGCTCCGCGACGCTGTGGCCGCGAGGGCGACGATCTGCTGGTACTGACTGTCGACGGCGAGCTGGGTCGCCCGGACACGGACGGCTGCGGTGCCGTTCACGCTGCCGCTCAGCACCTGGTCCTCCTGCCGCTTCTCCGCCGGCATGCTCTCGCCGGTGATGGATGACACATCGAACGCCGCGTGCGGGGTGAGCAGGATGGAGTCCACCGGAACGACCTCGGCCGGCCGGACGAGCAGCACATCGCCGACCCGTACCTCCTCGATCGGGATGTCCTGCACTGCACCGCTTCCCGCATCCTCGAACCGGTGGGCCGAACGCGGCTCGCGCTGGAGCAGGGCGTCGAGGTCGCGCCGTGCGCGCCGGTTCGCGTAGTCCTCGAGGGCTTCTCCACCGGCGAGCATCAGCACGACGATGAGCGCCGCGGCCACCTCGCCGACCAGGACCGTCGCGGCGATCGCCACGACGGCGAGCAGATCCACCCCGAGCCCACCGGCCCGCAGCGTTCTCAACATGCGGACGGCGTAACCGATCGCGACGACGAGGGCGAACCCGCCGGCCAGCCAGGTCGCGATGCCGGACTCGCCGACGAGCGCCGAGACCGCGGAGGCGGCGCCCACGAGAAGCGTGAGCGCCACCAACCAGTACCGGGTCAGCAGTCGGACAGGGCGCGTCCAGACCGTGCGGCGTGCAGGAGCCGTCATCCGGCGGACGTCCCCGCTGCGGTCTCTGAGGCCGCCTCCACCGGCAACCCGGAATCATAGGTGAACACCAGCCGGGCGGGCACGTCGCCGGCGAGAACCTCGGCGACGGCGTCATTGACATCGGCGAGGTCCCGGCGGGCGGCGACGACGCGGGTCCGGCCGGCGGCATGCAACTCGAACACCTCGACGAGGTCCTGGCGCGTCCCGACGATGGAGCCGATGATCGAGATGCCCTTGAGCACCGTGTCGAAGACGGGGACGGTCAGAGTGCCGTCGGCGGGAAGCGACACGAGCACGAGCCGTCCGCCACGGTTGAGCGAGCGGAACGCCTGATCGAAGACCGCCGGGGCGACAGCCAGGACGATGGCGACGTCGGCTCCGCCGAGATGCTGGATGGCCTGGACCGGGTCGACCTCGGCCGCGTTGACCGCATGATCGGCGCCGAGCTCGATGGCGAGCTCCAGCTTCTCCTCGGTGATGTCGACGGCGACGACCTGTGCGCCGACCAGCCGTGCATACTGCACGGCGAGGTGGCCGAGACCGCCGATGCCGAACACGGCGACGCGCTCACCCGGTACGACCTTCGCGTTCTTCACGGCCGCGTACGTGGTGACTCCCGCGCAGGTGAGCGGTGCGGCGTCGAGCGGGCTGACGCCGTCGGGCACGGGTGTGGCGAAGCGCGCATCGGCGAGCATGTACTCCGCATACCCGCCGTCGAACGAGTACCCGGTGTTCTGCTGCCGCTCGCGCAGGTTCTCGCGGCCGTCGATGCAGTAACGGCACTCTCCGCACGCGGAGCCGAGCCACGGAAGGGCGACACGCTGGCCGACTTCACGGCTCGTGACTCCCTCGCCCAGACGCTCCACGATGCCGACCCCTTCGTGGCCGGGCACGAAGGGCAGTCCGGGCTGCACCGGCCAGTCGCCGCCGATGGCGTGGATGTCGGTGTGGCACAGACCGCACGCCTCCAGGCGGACCAGGACCTGGCCAGGACCGGGGGACGGAATGGGTCGGTTCTCGAGGGTGAGCGGCTCGTGGTAACGGCTCACGACGGCTGCGCGCATGGACGGCTCCTTTCGGTTGCCGCCAGTCTCGGCCTCGAGAGGGGCACGGTGCGGGCCGAAGGTCCCGCGCCGGCACGGGCAGGATGAAGCGATCCGGGCGCAGGTCCAAACGGCGGACGGCCCAGGCGCCCGGGTTCGGCGAGACGGTCAGCGTGGCCGTTGCCGCACAGAGCGCGGCGACCGCGCCGTGAACCGGGACGCCCGCCGTGCGACTCGGTGCCCGTAGGCGCGCCGCCGCTCCAGCACGGGGGTCGGCCGCACCAGGCGGGCGTAGTACCAGGCTTTCGCGGCCTCCACCAGCAGCAGATATGCCAGCACCATCCCGGCCAGCGCCAGCAGGAACGGCGCCGGGAGGGGCGTGAACCCGAGCAGCCCGGCGAGCGGCGAGTACGGCAGCCACGTGCCGACGGCCACGACGGCGAGCACCGACACGGTCAGAGGGAGAGAGGCCCTGCTGCGCAGGAAGGGGACGCGGCGGGTGCGGACGGCGAACACGATCATGGTCTGGGTTGCGATCGACTCGATGAACCACCCCGAGCGGAACTCGGGCGGCGCGGCGTGCAGGGCGAACAGCATGAGCCCGAAGGTGGCGAAGTCGAACAGGGAGCTGATCGGCCCGAACAGCAGCATGAAGCGGCGGATCGCGCCGATGTCCCAGTGCGCGGGCATCCGCAGCTGCTCCGCGTCGACGTGGTCGGAGGGGATGGCCAGCTGGCTGGAGTCGTACAGCAGGTTGTTCAGCAGGATCTGACCCGGCAGCATCGGCAGGAACGGGAGGACGATGGAGGCGATGGAGGCGCTGAACATGTTGCCGAAGTTGCTGGAGGTCCCCATCAGGACGTATTTGATGGTGTTGGCGAAGATCCGGCGGCCTTCGGTGACCCCGTCGGCGAGCACGCCGAGGTCCTTCTCGAGCAGCAGTACGTCGGCGGCGTCCTTCGCGACATCCACGGCTGAGTCGACCGAGATGCCGACGTCGGCGCTGTGCAGCGCGAGCGCGTCGTTGACGCCGTCACCGAGGAATGCGACCGCGCGGCCCTTCCTGCGGAGCGCTTTGACGATGCGGGCCTTCTGCTCGGGCGAGACACGCGCGAAGACCGACGCTGTGCGTGCTGCCTCGATCAGGTCCGGGTCGCTCAGAACATCCACGGCGTCGCCCGTCAGAGTCCCCCGGGTCTTCATGCCGAGCTGCGCGCACACCCGCTCCGCCACGACGGCGCCATCCCCCGTGGCGATCTTGACCTCGACTCCCAGCTCGGAGAGCCGGCGCAGCGATTCCCGGGCCTCGGGCTTGACGGCGTCCGCGAAGGCCAGGAACCCCTGGAGGACGAGCCCCCGCTCAGCATCGTCGTCGACGGACGTCGCCCCGGCCGCCGAACGCGAGGCGACAGCTACCACGCGGGCCCCCTCGTCGTAGAGGCGGGCGAGTACGGACGCGGCATCGTCCGTCGTGCCGACGCACAGCGGAAGCACCGACTCCGGCGCCCCCTTGACCGTGACGACCGACTCCGCCCCGGCGGCCTGAACGAGCGCTGTGCACCGGCGGCGCTCGTGGTCGAACGGCCGAACGCCCAGGCGGCGATAGGCCGCGAGCGGTGCGGACGATGCTCCCGGCGCCTGCCGAAGCGCCTCGTCCAGCGGGTTCGCGCCGATCTCGTCGGCTCCGGCCGGATCGGTATCGGTGGCGAGAAGTCCGGAGAGAAGAACGTCTTCCGCTCGTGCCGAGCCCACCGGGGCAGCGCGGTCGAACGCGATCCGGCCGGTCGTCAGCGTTCCGGTCTTGTCCGTCACCAGGAGGTCGAGGTCCCCGAGGTCCTCGATGCAGACCATCCGCTTCACTAGTACCCGCCGGCGTGCCAGGGTCCTCGACCCCTCGGCCAGACTCGTGCTCACCACGGCCGGCAACAGCTGCGGAGTGATCCCGACGGCGATGGCGAGGGAGAACAACAGCGACTCGATCAGCGGGCGGCCCAGGAGCAGAGCGGCGGCGAAGATGATGGAAGTGAGGATGAGCGCGACGACCAGCAGGAAGATCGAGAATCTCCCGAGGCCCCGCTGGAACTCGGTCTGCGGCTGCGCTTCGGCCAGCCCGACGGCGATCCTGCCGAACTCCGTTTCGCCCGCGGTCGCCACCACGACGCCCATGCCCCCGCCCGTGTGCACTACGGTCCCCATCAGGGCACAGCACGCGAGGTCACCGATGCCGGCGCCGTCAGGCACCGGCATCGTCGTCTTGCCGGCGGCTTCGGCCTCGCCGGTCACGATGCTCTCGTCGCAGGCGAGACCCGACGCCTCGATGAGCCGCAGGTCGGCGGGCACCACCGTTCCCACCGCGAGGACGACGAGGTCCCCCGGCACCAGTTCGGTCACGTCCACGCTTCGCCGACGGCTGTCTCGGACGACGACCACCGTGTGGCGGAGCCGGTCGTGCAGGGCGTCCGCGGCACGCTCGGCGCGGAACTCGTTCACGAATCCCAGGCCGACCCTCACCAGCAGTATGATCGCGATGATCGATGCCTCCACCCCTTGACCGACGAACGCGGACACCACGGCGGTGACGAACAGCAGCACGAGGATCGGACTGCGTACCTGTCGCAGCAGGACGAGGCCCGGCCGCGCGCGATGCCCGCGCACCGCATTCGGGCCGATCCGCGCCAAGCGCGCTGCGGCCTCCTGATCCGTCAGTCCGGTGCTGGATGTTCCCAGCGACACCAGAACATCGGTGCTCGCGCGCGCGCTCGCGTCGCGTACCGGGCTCCTCGCGCTGCCACCGGAAGTGGCAGGAGCGTCGATCACCGGTCGGCCGGCTGAGCGGATCGAGGAGAGCGGCCGCGCACCACCACGACAGGTGTCCGCACGTTGAGGAGCACGTCATGCCCCACGGAGCCGAGCATCATGCGCCGGGCCCCGTGGCGGTCATGGGTGCCGATCACGAGCATCCGTGAACCAGCGGCCTCTGCCACCAGCCCCCGAGCCGGTGAGGTCTCCACCACCTCCGTGAAGACGGTCAGTCGAGGATGCGCAGCCCCCACCCCCTGTGCTGCGGCCTCCACGATGCGCTCTCGTCGGTCGTCGAGCGAGATCTCGGGCACCAGGCCCGCGAGCAGTGGGTTGGCGATGTAGCCCGCGCAGACGATCGTCAGCGACTCCCCCAGCAGGTTCGCCTCGTCGGCGGCGAACGCCACCGCGGGCTCGGCCGGCAGTTCGCCGTCCACGCCGACGACCACGCCCCGACCGCTCGCCTGCCAGCCATGAGGGATCGCGGCGACGCTGCATCCTGCTACGGCGGCGACGCGGACAGCGATGGAACCGGCGAACGCTTGCCGGCGGTCCGCCTCCGACGGCGTCCCGATCACCATGAGGTCGGCGTCGGCCGACGCCGCGGCGAGCTCGCGACCGACGTGGCCGAACAGCAGCCGGGTGCCCACTTCGATGTCGGGCGCCTGCGTGCGCAGGCTCCCCGGCTCGGTGCTCGGCGCGCTCCGGCGATCCAGCACCGAGCGTGCGCGACGGACGGCGATCCGCCCCTCGGCCGCCAGCAGAGACCTCCCGGCCCGTTCGAGAAGCCGAGCCGGCTGCTCGCCGCTGTCGCTCCACGATCGCTCGATCACGTGGACCAGCTCGAGACGTGCGCCGTCGCGGGCGGCACGCTCTGCCGCCCAGTCCAGGGCGGCCCGATGACCGGGCTCGCCGTCCACCGCGACCATGATGGTGTACGACATCGGGACCTCCATACTCGAAAGCGTGAACACGGCAAGCCTCGCTCGGCCCGGACCATCGTCGTAGTGCCGAAGGTCCCCTGCGGGAGTAGTGACCTTCGGCCCTGTGCGCCCGGCCGGCGGTCGGTCACAGTCGTGGGATGAATGAGACAGAACCTGTCGCCCGCGCGACGATCGTCTACGAGTCCATGTTCGGCAGCACCCGGCGCATCGCAGAAGCGATCGCCGATGGGCTGAGACCGACCGCATCCGTGACGGTGCTCGCGGTGAAAGACGCCCCGGAGTCGATCGTCGACGCCGACCTCCTGATCGCCGGAGCACCGACCCATGCCCACGGCCTCAGCCGTCCGGCCTCCCGGACCGAGGCCGGCAGGTGGGCGGATGACGCCGCCCGCCACCTCACCCTGGAGCCGGATGCCGAGGGGCTCGGGATGCGGGAATGGCTGGAGACGTGCGGGCAGGTGCCTTCCCTGTTCGCCGCGTTCGACACCCGTGCCGACATGACAGAGCTCTTCACCGGATCGGCCGCATCCCGCATCGAGAAGAGGCTCCGGCGCCTCGGCACGCACCCCCTTCTCCCCAAGGAGAGCTTCCTGGTCGACAAGGAGAGCGCGCTGCTGGCGGGGGAACTCGACCGCGCCCGCGCGTGGGGCCCGACCATCGCCGGCGCACTCCGGATGCCGCTGCCGCGCTGACACGGGCACGCTTCGCTGCGGGGGGGCGGGGGCGTCGGGCGGCCTCAGATCCGGCCGGCGCCCTCCGCACCGTGGATCACGAGCACCGGACAGTCCGCGTGCTCCACGCTCGACCGGGACACCGATCCCAGCAGCAGTCCGGTGAATCCACCCAGCCCGCGACTTCCGACGATCAGCATTTCGGCACCCTCCGACTCGGCGATGAGCTGCCGCGCCGGGGACCCATTGCGGATGACGATGGAGTACCAGGGCGGCGCCGTCGACCCGAACACCTCACGGGACGCCTGCTCCGCGATCGCGTGCGCGTCCGCCTCCGGCGACCAGCCCTCCATGACGTAGCCGGGCCACGACTGCGGGAACTCCCACACGGTCACGCCGACCAGCGCACAGCCGAGACGCTCGGCGATGCGGGCGCCGCGGCGCAACGCGGAGAGCGAGGATGCCGAGCCGTCCACGCCGACGACGATCCGTCCTCCCGGATGGATCCGGTCCTCCAGCTCGGCGACAGCGGACTCGGTCTGGTCGTTGCCGGACATGGGAGGTGCCTCTCCCTGGGTCACCAGCGCTCCGGCTCGGGCAGACGACGGAACCGCCGACCGCTCAGGCCTTCGACCTCGATGGTGATGTAGCGGTACTTCAGGGTCGGGATCCAGGGCTGAAGAGGGGCGCGATCCGCTTCGTCGATCTCGGCCTGGTGATCCAGCTGGCGGGCATGGCCGTGCGCGATGACGCTCCAGGCCTCCTCGTCGGTGTACCCGTCCGTCTCGAAGGCCACGGAACTGTGCACCGTCAACTCGAGCAGCTTGGTTCCGGGGGCTGTACGGATCAGGATGGTGTCCCCGTCCGAGAAGTAGTTCACCGGGAAGATGTCCGGCTCGCCCCCCGCGGCGGTCGCCAGGCGTCCGAGCACGCCCCGCTTCAACAGTTCCCGGCATTCGGCTCGGTTCAGCTCCTGCACCGGCTCATCCGACGACATGGCTCTCTCCTTCCGGCAGGTGCGCAGCTGCTTGGCCTGCCTCCGGCAGGCTCGGCACCGGCGCGTGGACGACGATGGTCGGCGACGACACATTGAGCAGGACGTCGTACGCCACCGAACCGAGGCTGCCCGGCCGCGGCTCTTCTCGGCGCGAATCCCCGACCACGAGGAGTTCCGCCGCGCGGGCCACCTCGTTGAGGGCGGTTCCCGGTGTCCGGCGCACGACGCGGCTGCGGATGGTGATTCCCGGCTGGCGGTGGCGGGCTCGCGCCACAGCGGCTGCGAGAAGGCCACGTGTCTCGTCGTCGCGCCGCAGCTGCCAGTCGCGCCGCTCGTCATCGCGATCCAGCTCGACAGGAATAGCGAGGCTGGACGAGCGGACGGCGACGAGCTCGCAGTGGTGGTCGCAGGCCAGGTCCGCCGCGAGGTCGAGAGCAGCGAAGCCGGCCGGAGTGTCGTCGACACCCACCACCACACCCCGCCGCAGTCGCGACTCCGTCTCGGGGACGATCGCCACCGGCCCGACAGCCAGGTTGGCGAGCTGCAGGCTGCGCGAGCCGAACGCCCGGCCGTAGTGGAACCCGGTCTTGTGCGTGCCGACGACGAGCATGGTCTCGGGGTTGCTGTACGAGGCCAGGACAACCATCGGGCTCCCTGACCGGAGTTCGCCGGAGATGGGAACGGTGGGAGAGGCGGTGGATCGGGCGCTCGCAAGCTCCTCGTCGAGCCGTCTCCTGGCCCCGGCATCCACTTCGTCGATCAGCTGCGAGCCGACCGCTCCCCATTCGTCGTCCGCCACATGCACCAGCGTCACCCTGGCCGAGCGCTCGCGTGCGTGCGCGATCGCCCAGCGGAGGGCGGCCCGTGCGGGCACCGATCCGTCTACTCCGACGACGAACTCCCGGATGTTCATGAGTACCTCCGCTTGCAGTCTCGCCGGGCGCCGGTCCGAGTCGAAGGGTCCTAGGTCCCGCGGGACCTGATCCCTCCCGGGATGTCACCCGCTTCGCCGAGAGTAGAATCGCCGCCAAGCCGCTCGTAGCCGGCTGTCACCTCGACGGGGCGCGACAGGGAGGGCGTGATGGAGGCGGATGAGCCGATCACCTTCCCGGACGCACCTCGGGCAGAACTCGACGACGCCCTCGCACAACTGCTGGAGCAGGCCCACCGGGTGCTTCAGACGCAAGGCCGCCTGCGCACGTTGGTGGCCGCGAACCGGGCGGTGGTCTCCCACCTCGATCTGCCGACCGTGCTGCGCACCATCGCCGAGGCCGCCGTCGATCTGGTCGGTGCCCGTTATGGAGCGCTCGGCGTCATCGCCGAGGGCGGAGGGCTGGAGCAGTTCGTCCATGTCGGGATGGCCCCTGACGATGTGGAACGCATCGGGCACCTGCCGGAAGGCCACGGTCTGCTCGGCGCACTGATCGATGACCCGCGGCCGATCCGCATCGAGTCGATCTCCAGCGACCCCCGCTCGGCCGGTTTTCCTCCGGGCCATCCAGCCATGACGGCGTTCCTCGGCGTCCCGATCACCGTCCGCGACACCGTGTACGGCAATCTCTACCTGACCGACCCCGAATCAGGCGGCTTCAGCGAGGACGACGAACAGTTGGTGAAGGCGCTGGCAGCCACCGCCGGCTTCGCCATCGACAACGCCCGGCTGTACGCCGAGTCGTCCGCACGGCAGGCGTGGACGGCGGCCGCTGCCGAGCTCACGGCGTCCGTACTCGGCGGCGAGTCCCCTGACGCTCTCGGTGAGCTGATCGCTCGTGTCTCCGCCCTGATGGGAACGGAAGCCGTCTTCGTCGTGGAGTTGGATCCGGTTCACCGTTCGGCGAGCGTCACCGCCGTAGCCGAGAACGGTCGAGCACTGGCCGAGAGAGTGATCGCCGTGGACCAGGTCCGCAGTGCGCTCGAGGGGGAGCAGCCGCTGCGACTCGATGCGCTGCCGATCATGCCGGGTGAAGCCGGATGGAGGGCTGGGCCGGCCCTGGTCGCTCCCTTCGCCGTGGCCGACGACCGGCCGGCCGCGCTGGTGGCTGTGCGCGAGGCCGGCTCGGCGGGGTTCACCTCCTCCGAGCTGGAGCGTGCGACTGCGCTGGCCCGGCAGGCCTCCCTCGCGCTCGAGCTCGCCACCGCCCGCGCCGACCGCCAGCGCGCCCTCCTGCTGGAGGAGCGTGCGCGCATCGCCCGCGACCTCCACGACCATGTCATCCAGCAGCTCTTCGGCGCCGGAATCGAACTGCAGAGCATCGAGTCCGCACTCGGGCCGGGAGCGCTTGCCGACCGGGTGGATGGAGCGGTCGCGTCCATCGATCAGGCCATCGCGGAGATCCGCACAGCCATCTTCGCGCTGTCCCACCAGAGCGTCAGCGGCGGGAGCCTGCGTCATCGCGTTCTGGACATCGTGCATGAGGTCGGCAGCAGCCTCCCGGAGCCGGCGACGGTCTCCTTCTCCGGGCCGGTGGATGTCGTATCGGAGCCGGGGCTCGCCGACGACATCGCCGCCTTCGTCCGCGAGGGCCTGACCAATGTCGTCCGTCACGCCGGCGCTGCCTCGGCCTCCGTGTCCGTGTCGGCATCCGCCGACGAGATCACTGTCACCGTCGTCGACGACGGTCACGGCATCGGAGACACCACCCGGCGGAGCGGCCTCGCCAACCTCGACGTCCGGGCGCACAGCAGGGGCGGTGCGCTGCAGGTGGACTCGGGTTCCGGCGGAACGCGGCTGCGCCTCCAGCTCCCGGTACCGGCAACGAGAGGAACGGCATGACGGCGAGGAGCATCCGCGTCTTCCTGGCGGACGATCATGAGATCGTCCGGCGGGGCCTGGTGGCCCTGATCGATGCGCAGGAAGACCTGGAGGTCGTCGGAGAGGCGGCGAACGCCGCCCAGGCTCGAGCGCGCATCCTCGCCGTCCGGCCGGACGTCGCGGTGCTGGACGTCCGGCTTCCCGATGGCAGCGGCATCGATGTCTGCCGGCGGATCAAGCAGGAGGAGCCGGGCATCCGGTGCCTGATGCTGACCGCCTACGACGATGAGGACGCGCTGCGCGCCGCCGTCATCGCGGGCGCCGACGGGTACGTGATCAAAGACATCCGCGGCAGCTCTCTGCTCGACGACATCCGGGCTGCCGCTCACGGCAAGCGGCTGATCGACCCTCGCGTCGCCTCCCGGGTCGCCTCCCAATTGCGAGAACCCTCGGACGACCCGCGGTTCGCTTCGCTCGGCCTGCGGGAGCGGCAAGTGCTCGCCCTCATCGCCGACGGCTTCACCAACCGCCAGATCGGCGAGCGGCTGGGGCTCGCCGAGAAGACGGTGAAGAACTACGTCAGCTCACTCCTCGCCAAGCTGGGCCTCGAGCGCCGCACCCAGGCCGCCGTGCTGCAGCTCGAGCACCGCGGCCGACGCTGATCAGCTGACCGGCTTGCGGGGTGCGCGGGCGCTCACTGAAGTCGTGCGCGTCGAGTTCGCGTCCTGGCGGGGACGCGCTGTCTCCGGGCGGACGACCAGGACCAGGCAGGGCGCCTGACTGGCGCAATAGAGGCTGACCGAGCCCAGGAACGGCGACGCCAGTCCGCTCAGCCCTCGGCTGCCGACGACCAGCATCTCCGCGTCTTGCGCTGCTGCGATCAGTACCGTGCCGGCGTGCCCGAACGCGGCATTCAGGTGCACCCACTCCGGTGCCTGGTCGCCGAACTCGTCATGGAGGAGCTCCTCCAGCGTGGCGTAAGCCTCCACCTTGGGTGTGCGTCCCGGCTCCGGGAAGTACGCGTCGTACATGGACGTCGAGTGCTGCCAGGCCATCACGACCTCCAGCCGGGTCCCGAGGGCCTCTGCGAGCTTCGCGGCCTGGTGCAGTGCACGGCGTGATTCCTCCGAGCCGTCGACACCACAGACGATGTGCGGCGATACCGACTTCGACGCTTGCATAACGCGTTCCTCCTTCACACCTCGTCCGAACCGTCGCCGGGGACCACGAACGAGTACTCCTTCGACGTCACCAGCACCGGACAGGGCAGATCGAGCAGCAGGTCGTGACTGACCGAGCCGAGCATCGCTGCCGCGAAGCGTCCCCGGCCCCGAGTGCCCACGACGACCAGAGCCGCACCCCGGCCGCGCTCGATGAGAGCCGTGGCGGGGTTCCGGCGCACGGTGCTCGGCGTGATGGATGCTTCTCGGGCGATCGGGACATCGTCGATGGCCTCGGGGATCACCTCCTGCTCCTTGCGGAGGAAGTCCTTGTCCAGTGTCTGCCCCTCGTCGAGGGCGCGCTGAAAGACCTCGGGCACATCCCAGGCGTGAACCGCTTCGATGCCCGCTCCCAGCCAGTTGGCTTCGGTGACGGCAAGCGCCAGGGCCGAGCGCGCGAAAGTCGACCGGTCGATTCCGACGACGACGGCGTTCCGCTCGGGTGGCTCAGTGTCCGGGATGACGGCGACGGTGCACTCCGCTTTCGCTGCGACACGCAGCGGAAGCGAACCGATGCGCGCACCCGTCCCGTCCGTCCGCCGGTCTGTCCCGACGGCCAGCAGCGATGCGCCCTCCGCTGCCCGGAGAAGCGCTCCGGCCGGCGGCCCATCGACCCATCGGAACCGGGCCGAGATGCCGGGTACGAGGACCTTCACATGGGCTTGCGCATGGCGCAGTTCTGCCTCCACTGTCGTCGACAGGTCCGCGTGCGGTCCCAGCACGGCGGCGCCCAGCCGCGTGTCGAGTGCCGTGACGACATCCAGCGTCCCGCCCCGGGTGCCCACTCGGAGCGCAGCCCAGTCCAGCGCCCGCCAGGCGGACGCTGTTCCGTCGAAGCCGACGATCGTCCTGCCGTCGCTCATCCGGGTTGTCCCGCGCGTCCGGTGACGGTGTCCAGCCGGATTCTGTAGATGACGGCCGACGACCCGGGCCGGCCGACCTCTTCGCCTGCCGTAGGCGTGCGTGGGATGTCGAGCGTACGCAGCATTCCGATCTGGGCGCCGGGGTGCTCCTTGCCGGACTCGGTGAAGATGGGGCGGAAGCGGTCGAGCAGGAGGTCCAAGCCCTCGCGTGCCTCCGCTCCGAGCAACTGCTCGAACCGCCCCCACGCGATCACGCTGCGCCACTGATCGATGCTGGACACGTCGTCCACCTCGAAACACACCTCGGGATGCGCGCGGAGAGCGTTCAGCTTGCGCCCCTGGGCGGTGTGGGCGTAGATATCCCCGTCGCGGTATACGTACGGGATCGGAACGACATAGGGCGTCGAGTCGTCGATCATGCCGAGACGGCCGACGATCTGGTCCGCCAGGACGTCGTCGATCTCATCACGGGTCAGTTCCATCAGCATTCGCGCTCCTCACCTCGGTTGTCATGTCGAGCCTGCCCCGGATCTCGGCCACCCGTTAGGACCTTCGGCCTTTCGCACCGCACCAGGTGGAGGCTTAGGTAGAGACATGAGAGCGAAGAACGAAAGAGGCCGCACCATGCCGTTCCGCGAACTCCCACCTGCGGGCCGAGCCCTGATCGGCGCGGCCGTCGCGTGGAGCCTGGCCTGGAAGGGCGCGTCGCTCTGGCGCGCCGCACGCAACGAGAGCAAGCCGTGGTTCGTCGCCCTCCTGCTCTCCAACACCCTCGGCATCCTCGACGCCATCTATCTCTTCGGGGTCGACCGCGCCCGTCGCAGCGAGCACCGCGCGGAACGCGCCATCCTCGCCGTCACAGGCGAGCGGGAACAACTCGGGCACTCCACCGAGACGTAACCCCCAGGGCGATGTTGACTCGTCTGGTCAGACGTTGTCGGCTCCGGTGGTGTCGAGGCGGCTCGCGCGCGTACCTCCTCCCCAGCGCCATTCGGCCACCTCGGGAATGTCCTCGCCGTGGTCACGCGTGTATTGCCGGGCTCGCAGCCGCGCGTCCTCCAGCTCTTGCCGGAACCGGGCTTCGCGGGCGGCGAGCCCAGGGACGCGATCGAGCACGTCGATCGCCAGGCGGTAGCGGTCGAGATCGTTGAGCATCACCATGTCGAAGGGCGTCGTGGTGGTGCCTTCCTCCCGGTAGCCGTGCACGTGCAGGTTGTCATGGCCCGCACGGCGATAGGTGAGCCGATGGATCAGCCAGGGATACCCGTGGTAGGCGAAGATGACCGGCTTGTCGGTCGTGAACAGGGCGTCGTAGCCGGCGTCCTCGAGTCCGTGGGGATGCTGGTCCGCGCTCTCGAGCCGCATGAGGTCGACCACGTTGACGACCCGCACCTTCAGTTCGGGCAACCGTGACCGCAGGATGTCCGCCGCTGCGAGCACTTCGAGAGTGGGGATGTCGCCAGCGCAGCCGAGGACCACATCCGGCTCCTCACCGTCCACTTCCGTGCCCGCCCACTCCAGGATGCCGATGCCACGTGTGCAGTGCTCCACCGCGTCCTCGATGGAGAGCCAGTTCGGCGCCGGCTGCTTCCCGGCGACGACGACGTTCACGTAGCCGGTGGTGCGGAGGCAGTGATCGTACGTGGACAGCAGCGTGTTGGCGTCGAACGGCAGGTAGACGCGGACGACATCCGCCTTCTTGTTCGCCACGTGGTCGATGAACCCCGGGTCCTGGTGCGAGGCGCCGTTGTGGTCCTGGCGCCAGACGTGCGAGCTCAGCAGGTAGTTGAGGGAGGAAACCGGCGCACGCCAGGGAATCCGCCGCGCCGAGTTGAGCCACTTCGCGTGCTGATTGAACATCGAGTCGACGATGTGGATGAACGCCTCGTACGAGTTGAACACGCCGTGACGCCCCGACAGCAGGTATCCCTCCAGCCAGCCCTGGCACTGATGCTCGCTCAGCATCTCCATGACGCGGCCGCTCGGGGTCAGGTGATTGTCCTCATCGATCGGCCAGTACTCGGCGTTCCACTGCTTTCCGGTGACCTCGTAGACCGCTTGCAACCGGTTGGATGCCGTCTCGTCCGGCCCGAACAGCCGGAACGTGTGGGGGTTGGCCCGCATGACGTCGCGGAAGAACGTCCCTAGTACGGCCGTCGCCTCGGCGACCGTCTCCCCCGGCGACGGCACGTCCACCGCGTACTCCCGGAAGTCGGGGAGGCGCAGTTCCGTGCGCAGGCGGCCGCCGTTCGCGGCGGGGTTCGCGCTCATCCGTCGCGGGCCGTCCGGCGCCAGCGCAGTGATGAGGCCGACCGGCGCGCCGTCGTCGTCGAACAGCTCGTCGGGGCGGTAGGAGCGCATCCAGCTCTCCAGGAGTCGCGTGTGCTCCGGGGTGTCCCTCGCATTGGAGAGCGGCACCTGATGAGAGCGCCAGTTCCCCTCGGCGGGATGCCCGTCGATCACCGGCGGGCAGGTCCACCCTTTCGGAGTGCGCAGGATGAGCATGGGCCAGGCGGGCCGTCCGCTGAGGTCGCCGGAGGCTGCGGCGCTCTTGATGGCCGCGATCTCATCCAGGATCCGGTCGAGCTCGATCGCCATCCGTCGGTGCACCGCCCGCGGATCCTCGCCGTCGAAACCGCCGGAGACGAGATGCGGCGTGTAGCCGTAGCCGCGCATCAGCGACAGCAGCTCCTCCTCGGGGATGCGGGCGAGAACCGTCGGATTCGCGATCTTGTACCCGTTGAGATGCAGGATCGGGAGTACCACGCCGTCCGTGAGCGGGTTGAGGAACTTGTTCGAGTGCCAGGACGTGGCGAGCGGACCGGTCTCCGCCTCGCCGTCTCCGACGACAGCTGCCACGAGAAGATCGGGATTGTCCAGTGCCGCACCGTAGGCGTGCGAGAGCGCATACCCGAGCTCACCGCCTTCGTGGATGGAGCCCGGCGTCTCCGGCGCCGCGTGACTGGGGATGCCGCCGGGGAACGAGAACTGGCGGAACAGCCGGCGCATCCCGTCCTCATCGCGGCCGATGCGCCCGTAGAGCTCGCTGTAGGTCCCGTCGAGGTAGGCGCAGGCGACGACGCCCGGACCGCCATGGCCCGGGCCGGCGACGAAGAGCGTGTCGAGGTCGCGTTCGCGGATGACCCGGTTGAGGTGGGCGTAGACGAAATTCAGTCCCGGCGTGGTGCCCCAGTGACCCAGCAGACGGGGTTTGATGTGCTCCGGCCGCAGCGGCTCGCGCAGGAGCGGGTTGTCCAGCAGATAGATCTGACCGACCGAGAGATAGTTCGCCGCACGCCACCACGCGTCGACCCGGTCGATGACGTCCTCGGACACGCCGGCGCCTGTCTCGCTCGCGACCACCCTGATCTCCCTCCGGTCACCGAATGCCTCAACGCCTCGACAGTGCCAAGGTCTCCCGTCCTCGTCTAGGGCCCTTCGTCCCGCCGACGCACCGACGCGGAGCTCCAGAGGGGGACGAGCTACAGGGGTGCCCTCCCAATACACCTCTCATCAGGGTCTCCCTCGCGGTCGCCGAAAGGGCTTGGCTGGGATGTCGTGACGGATTCCGGATCGGATACTGGTGCGGCCGGAACCGTCACCCTGAACCGGAAGGAACACCTACATGCGTGGAGTGGTCATGTACGCCCCCCGGGATGTCCGCGTCGAAGAGCGCGACGACCCGGCCATCGAGGAGCCGACCGATGCGGTCATCCGGGTCACCGCGGCCTGCATCTGCGGCTCCGACCTGTGGCCGTATCGTGGCACCGACGCGGTGACCCGGCCGACGCCGATGGGTCACGAGTACGTCGGCGTCGTCGAGCAGATCGGCGACGAGGTGAAGGAGCTCTCCGTCGGCGACATCGTCGTCGGCTCCTTCTTCGCCTCCGACAACACCTGTGAGATCTGCCGGGCCGGGTACCAGTCCCGCTGCGTCCACGCCGTCCCGATGGGCGCGATCGGGACGCAGGCCGAGAAGCTGCGGGTCCCGCTCGCCGACGGCACACTCGTCGTGGTCCCCGGCACCCCGACGGACGCCCAGCTGCGCGGTCTGCTCGCGGCCTCGGATGTGCTCGGCACCGCCTGGTTCGCCGCCGTCGCGGCCGAGGCCGCTCCCGGGAAGACCGTCGCGGTCGTCGGGGACGGTGCGGTCGGCCTCCTCGGCATCCTCGCCGCCAGGCAGCTGGGCGCGGAGCGCATCATCGCGATGAGCCGCCACGCGGACCGCCAAGCCCTCGCGCGATACTTCGGCGCCACCGATGTCGTGGAGGAGCGCGGCGACGACGGCGTCGCGAAGGTGAAGGAGCTCACGCACGGGCTCGGCGCGCATTCGGTGATCGAGGCGGTCGGGACGCAGGAGCCGATGATGCAGGCCATCCGGTCCACCCGCCCTGGTGGCCACCTCAGCTACGTCGGCGTCTCCCACGACGTCGAACTGCCCGGCGAGGAGCTGTTCTTCTCCGGAGTCCACCTGCACGGCGGTCCCGCCCCCGTCCGCCGGTTCCTGCCCGAGCTGATCCGGCTCATCATGGCCGACGAGATCGACCCGGGAGCGGTGTTCGATCTGACCCTCCCGCTGGAGGAGGCGGCCGAAGGCTACCGGGCGATGGATGAGCGGCGCGCCACCAAGGTCCTACTCACCCTCTGAGGCCGAACGCCCGCCGTCGGGCCGACCGCTCACCGTCACGAACCGGCCGGAGCAGTTCGTGTGTGCGGCGTTGTGGAACGTCTGCGGTTGCTCGCCGAGCCGCAGACGTTCCGTACAGGCGCAGTCGCGCCCGCGACGGCGAGGGCGGCGACGACAGGGTGAGACGACGCGGCGGCCGTCGGTCAGCGGAGCTGAACGACTGTCTCTTATACACATCTGACGCTGCCGACGACGGA
>NZ_JBNDHX010000050.1:0-26315 GCF_056755275.1 Leifsonia sp. HAY1-4F | reverse complement strand
CTGGAGGGCGATGTACGGCATCGTGGCGACGATCCCCGTCACGGCGATGGCGGTCGAGAGCGTCTTGCTTCCGTACCGTCCACCCACGAAGTCCGCCGGTGTCACGTAGCCGTGGCGGTGCGACACCGACCACAGCCGCGCCATCAGGAGGAAGACGATCGGGTACAGGATCACCGTGTACGGGACGGCGAAGAAGCCGCTGACCGCACCGGTGCTCCACATCGCCGCGGGAACCGCGATGAAGGTGTAGGCCGTGTAGAGGTCGCCGCCGAGCAGGAACCAGGTGATCCAGCTCCCGAAGCCGCGGCCGCCGAGGCCCCACTGGTCGAGGGTCCGCATCCCGCGCTCCTCCGGCGTGATCCGCCAGCGAGCCGCGACGAACCCCATGATCGCGACGATCACGAAGATGATGATGACGACGGTGAGCGCGACCCCGTTCACGGGCCGCGCGCCCGAAGCAGCTGCGGCGATCATTCGTCCACCTCCGGTCCCCTCACTGCGGCCCGGCGCCGCCGGTCCTCACGGCTGATCAGTCCGTAGCAGATCCAGAGCAGGCCGGCGTCGATCAGCACCCACAGCATCTGATACCAGTAGAAGAACGGGATGCCGGCCAGGGCCGGCTCGCTCCGCGCGTAGATCGGAACGATCAGGGGAACCACGATCGCGATCACGATCAGGATGCCGGAGATCACGTAGGGCAGGGGGCGCGCCGGCCCCCGTGTCGGAACTTCAGGCGATGACATCAGTGTCCCTTCACCTCGAACCCGCCGTCCTCCCGCTGCCCGCTGGGCCACCGGGAGGCCGGGGAGACCGGTCTATTGCCCGCAACGGTACACCGGTCTTTGCGTTGTCGCAGGCGTTTGCCACGCGCGTCTGGCGGCACCGCTCACGGTGTAGAGAAGGAGATCGGGTGCCGAATCTCCTTCGAATGGCAGTATTGAAGGAGATTCGGACGGAACTCCTTCGAATCTCCTTCACTGGCGCAGCCGACGCAGCAGGAATCTTCTGAGAAACAACTATTTGACCGGGCGGTCAATCAACTTATAATGGAGGCGACCCCCAGACCGGGAGCCAACTGACGAAGGGATGTTGGTTTCGATGAATAAGTGGACTCGCTGGCAGGACTGGGTGGCTGTCGCCGCCGGTCTCTACGCGGCACTGTCGACGCTCTGGACCCACCAGATGGGCGCATCCATGCCGATCATGATCGTCCTCGGTGTGCTGCTGATCGCATCGGGAGTGTGGAGCCTGGCGATGCCGGGACTCGTCGCGATGGAATGGATCCACGCCGTTCTCGGCGTCCTGCTCATCATCTCCCCATGGGTGGGCGGCTATGCCACGGCGACGGGAGCCGCCTGGACATCGTGGATAACGGGTGTCGTCGCGCTGGTCGTCGGCCTCCTGGCCCTCCAGCCGGCAATGCACACGCATCACCCGCAGGCAACGCACTAGAACACCCCCAGCGCGAGGGGCCGGCCTCCGGCCCCTCGCCCCTATTCGAAGCGGCGGCAGCAGACCGTGGACACCACAGTTGAAGCGCGCACGCGCATCCTCGACGCAGCCGAAACCCTGTTCGCCGAACGCGGCTTCGACGCGACAGCGACCTCGGCCATCGCCACCGCAGCAGCAGTCCCCAAGGGGCTGCTGTTCTATTACTTCCCGTCCAAGAAGGACATCCTCGCCGCTCTGGTCGGCGAAAGGCTCGGTCCGGGCAAGATCGATCCCGACCCGCTCATCGAACCGGGCGAGCCCGTCCGGTCTCTGCTGAATCTGAGCCAGAAGCTCTTCCGGGTGCAGGCCGACTCCGACGTGATCCGCGTGATCGTGTGGCGCGAGCAGCACTCGCATCCGGAGGTCAAGGCCAAGCTGGCCGCCCACCGGCGGGCCTTGTACGCGACGATCGAGAAGGTCCTAGCGGGCAGCCTCCACATCCCGGTCGGCAGCAAGCGGCTCCGTGCCGCCGCACTGGCGTGGGGAGCGATCGTCACGACTCCCCCGCTGACCGACGAGTCGATCGACGGCGAACCGCACGGACAGGTGGATGACCCCCTCGAGGACCTGACCACGCTGGCCGAGCTGCTGTGCGCCGGCCTCCAGCACGGGTCCGACTGACGCCTCCGGCAGGTATGTCCGCGGTACCTGCGACCATTCCCCTGGACGCAGGGACGAATGGAGGCCGGCATGCGGGACGAGGCGACCGTGCTGCACGCTGACCTCGACGCGTTCTACGCCTCGGTCGAGCAGCGCGACGCGCCCGCGCTGCGCGGCCGGCCGGTCATCGTCGGCGGCGGCGTGGTGCTGGCGGCGAGCTACGAGGCGAAGGCCCGCGGAGTGCGCACCGCGATGGGCGGCCGGCAGGCGCGCGACCTCTGCCCGGAGGCCGTCATCGTCCCGCCGCGCATGGACGCCTACTCCGCGGCGAGCAAGGACGTGTTCGCGATCTTCCGCGATACGACTCCACTCGTCGAGGGCCTGTCGATCGACGAAGCCTTTCTGGAGGTCGGAGGGCTCCGGCGCATCGCCGGCACGCCCGAGCAGATCGCCACACGACTGCGGCAGCGGGTTCGCGCCGAGATCGGCCTCGCCATCTCGGTCGGGATCGCGCGGACCAAGTTCCTCGCCAAGGTCGCCAGCGCGGTGAGCAAACCGGACGGGCTGCTCCTGGTCGAACCCGACCGGGAACAGGATTTCCTCCTCCCCCTCCCGGTGGAACGACTGTGGGGCGTCGGCGCTGTCACCGCCGAGAAGCTGCACCGGCTCGGCATCCGCACGGTCGGTCAGCTCGCCGAGCTCGAAGAGGCCACGACCGAGAGGCTGCTCGGGAGGGCGGCCGGCGCGCACCTGCACGCACTGGCCCGGCTGCGGGATCCGCGCCCGGTCGACTCGACGAAGCGGCGCGGATCCATCGGCTCGCAGCGAGCGCTCGGCAGCCGCCCGCGCACGGCCGACGAGCTCGACCTCATCCTGACCCAGATCGTCGACCGGCTCGCTCGGCGGCTGCGGGATGGCGACCGCACCTGCCGCACGATCGTGCTCCGGCTCCGCTACGGCGACTTCGCGAAAGCCACCCGATCGCGCACCCTGGGCTTCCCGTCAGACCGGACGTCGGCGCTGCTCGCCGTCGCCCGCACCCTCCTCGCCGCCGCTCAGCCCGAGATCGCCGAACGCGGCATCACCCTCATCGGCATCTCGCTGTCGCAGCTGGGACGCGCCGACAGCTTCCAGCCCGAACTCCCGATCGACTGGGACGACGGCGCGCGACTGGACACCGTCCTCGACGCCGTTCGCGATCGCTTCGGTGCGACCTCGGTCGCTCGTGCCACGCAGCTCGGCCGCGATCCCGGCTGGTCGACGCCGCTCCTCCCGGAGCACCAATGACGCGCACGTCTGGATGCGGAGGTTAACGCCCCTGACGCTTCTTGTACGGTTTCGGCTGCCCCTTCACGGCCGGGGCGCGGCCTTTGCCCTTCGAAGCTTTGGCTTTTCCGCCTGCGGGAACGACCGGCTTTGCGGCCGGGGCAGGGGCCGCAGCGATCTCCTCCCGGGCCGTGGCAAGAAAGAGGACCCCGGCAGCGGTCAGCCGGGTTCCCGTGGAGCTTCGGACGAAGAGGGGCGATCCCACTTCCTCTTCGAGCTTCGCGATCGACGAGTAGAGAGAGGCGAGAGGGATGTTCAGCGCATTCGCCGCACGCGGAAAGTGCAGTTCCTCGGCCACGGCGACGAACCGGACGAGCAGGGTGATGTTCACAATCGGTCCTCAAACGGGGATGAGCGGAGAGTGCTCCCCCGACGGGAGCTCGACTCGGATGCGGTCGCCGCGGCGGACGATCCCTCCAGCGACGACGACGGCCATGACACCACCCTTTCGTTCGATCGAACCGTCCGCGGCCCGGCCCAGCACCTGGCGCAGCAGTCCCGGCTCGAAGCCGTTGATCTGTTCGCACGGGTTCCGCAATCCGGTGACCCGCACGCATGCGTCATCGCCGAGGTGCAGCAGCGTGTCGGTCGGCAGGCGGAGCAGATCGACTCCGCGAGTCGTCACGTTCTCGCCCAGCTGTCCCGGCGCGACCGGGAACCCCGCGTCGGCGACCTCGTCGAACAGCTCCGCGTGCATCAGGTGCACCTGCCGCAGATTCGGCTGCGACGGGTCGCGGGCGACGCGGGACCGGTGCTGGACGGTCGTGCCAGCATGCGCGTCGCCTTCCACGCCCCACCCTTCGATGAGGACGACGTGGTCGACGACCGACTTACTGAACCGATGGTCGTCGTCCTTGCTCACAGCGACGACGTGGGGCCGCTCTTCCTGATTCGCGCTCACGGTTAGAGTCTCTCGCGAACCGAGCCGCCGTGGAGGACATCGGCAAACGCAACGTCCTGGCCGGCACCATCCTCACGGGCAGACGCGGACGCTTCGTCCTTCGAAGGTGACGACGTCGCCGAGCTGCAGCTGCCGTCCGCGCCGGCGATCGACCTCGCCGTTCACGGTCACGTAGCCGTCGATGATGGCCTCTTTCACGTTTCCACCGGAGTCGAGGAGCCCGGCGAACTTGAGGAACTGCCCGAGGCGGATGCCGTCACCACCGATCGACACGTCGTCGATCCGAGCCGGGTTGGTCATTCCGAAATGCTAGCCCACCCTGTCCCGGCCCCGGACACGGTCGGTGGACGCGGATGCACGGCGCGCCCGCGCATCCCGGGCCTCAGAGGATGATGGACCCATGCCCGCTGCCCACCGCCCCGGCCTTCGCGTCGACGCCGGACTCACGATCCCCGAGTCCGAGCTCTCGTGGCGGTTCTCGCGGTCGTCCGGCCCGGGCGGGCAAGGGGTGAACACCGCCGACTCCCGCGCGGAACTCGTGTGGGATGTGGCGGGCTCCGCCGTTCTCTCACCGCTTCAGCGGGAGCGGCTCCTCGAGCGTCTGAGCAGTCGGCTGGTCGACGGGAGGCTGACGATCGCGGCATCCGAGTATCGCGCGCAATTGCGCAACCGGGAGGCCGCGCTCACCCGGCTCGCCGACCTGGTGGCCGATGCCCTCCTGCCGCCAGCACCCGCACGCAGACCGACGAGGCCCAGTCGCGGAGCCAAGCAACGGCGATTGGATGCGAAGAAGCGGCGCACCGACGTCAAGCGACTGCGTCGTCCCCCTCAGGACTGACCGCCGAAAAATCCACGCCGACAGTACCCAGCCGCCTCCTCGTGGGGGACACTGGCAGCGTGACGACGACCGACCGCATCCTCATCCTGCTGCGCCACGCCAAGTCCGACTGGTCCGGATCCGTCCCGGATATCGACCGGCCGCTCGCCGAGCGCGGAAAGACACAGGCTCCGCTCGCCGGCCGGTGGCTCGCGGACCACGCGGGCCGGATCGACCTGGCACTGGTATCGCCCGCGCGGCGCGCCCGCGAGACCTGGGAGCTGGCGTCCGCCCACCTCGACCCGCTCCCTCCTGCGCGTTTCGAGGACCGCGTGTATGCGGCATCCGCGGACCAACTCCTCGACATCGTCCATGACGTGCCGGACACCGTGCAGACGGTGCTCATCGTCGGCCACAATCCCGGCATGGAGCAGCTGGCGTCGCTCCTCGCCGGTGAGGAGGTGGTCCTGCGGACGTCGGGCATCGCCGTCTTCGACGGTGAGGGACCGTGGTCCGAACTCGACGCCGCATCCGCGGCGCTCCGTGTTTCAGGACGGTCGGACGGTCACGACCTGCGCTGAGCTGCCCGACTACTCACACCCGGTCTGGATGCCGTGATCCGTCTGGCGCACCACGAAGGCCTGGCTGCTCCCATCGCAGATCGCGGACACTCCCAGAAGCGAAACCGTCTTCCCATTGGTGAAGTTTCCGTTGCTCCCCGGGGCGTTCAGCAGGATCGAGTCTTCGGTTCCCGGAGTGACCTTGCCCCAGAAGGGCGGGAAGTCACCGGCTCCGAAAACGGACGTGAGGCTCGGGAGCCATACCCACCCTCCCTGGACCAGCGGCGCCTGGTAGGTCGTCGCAGGTGTCCATCCCTGCGGCGCGGGACGGCTGACGTTCGCGCAGGAATCGGCCAGCGCCGGCGAGGCGGCGACTCCCACGAGCGCCACGGTCGCCGCCATCGTCACGAGAACGCGCCGGCCGAGGCCCATTCCTTCCTTCTTCTTCCACTTCGTTACTTCGCGCATGATGACTCCTTTGACATCCACATTTCGACCGCGCTCGACGCACGGATTAATGAGCAAATCTCAGGTTACGCTGCGCGGTGGCGGTGTCAAGAGAAATTCCGGGGGCGAGAACGGCTTCGGACAGGCGGGGAGATCGGAGGGAGGCCCCGCGGCGCGGGACCTCCCGTGGTGGTGGGCCGGGTCAGAAGCCCCACCAGCCCCAGAATCCCCACAGTGCGATGCTGCTGATGAGTCCGATTGTCTTCAGGATGCCGATCGCAATCGCCCAGGCGGCCAGAACGTGACCCCGGTCGCCGGTGCGGCTGGTCTGGGAGAGCCCGATGGCGCCGAAGATGATGCCGAGCACGCCGGAGAAGAATGCGAGGACGAACCCCGCGACGGCGAACTTGTTCCACCTCGTGCCGGCCTGGTGGAGGGTCTTCTGGTCGCTCTCAACTGTTGTCATGAAAATTCCTTGTGGTCTGGATTGATGCGGGGATGCGGACGCCGATTCTGTCCGCGGGATGCTCAGCGGGCGCGCGTGCTGTTGTCGATGCCTGTGACGTGGCCGATGGTGGTGATCTTGCCGTAGGTGATCTTGTTGGTGAGGCCGGCGACCGAAAGGGTCTCTGCCGAGTCCACGTCGACCTTGTTGTTCGCACCCTCCACCGTGATGTCCTGTACCGCGCCGAGGTTCACCGTGGCGCCGAGACCGGAAATGTTCACCACGTTGCACGCGCCGGAGACGGTGACGGTGCCACTGAATCCCTGGATGTCGATCTCGGACGTCGAGTCGTCGCAGATCACGTTCGCATTCGCCTTGTTCAGCGTCAGAGCCACCGGGGCGTTCGCCTTGGCGTGCACGGTCGCGCCCGAGTCGACGGTCTGGGAAGCCGCACCCGTGGTCTTCACCGTCGCCTTGCCTTCCGGAATCGACACCCCGTCACCGGCGCTCACCCCGACGATGGTTCCGCAACCCGCGAGGGTTCCGATGGTGAGTGCACAGAGAACAGCGGCAGCCGACAGGGAAAGAGCTTTGTTTCGCATTGAATGTTTCCTTTTTATGGAGGTAATAAGGCCGAGGCGGCCCGTGTGGTGCAGTGGAGGGCAAGGCCGAACACTGCACCCGTGTACCTAGACGTCGTTCGCCCCGATTGCTGACGCCTGTCATCGCAAAACCTGTCGTCACGACCGGCCGGAGCTCAGCGGCTGGTGAGGAAGCCGATGGCGATGGCGAGGGCCGCGGTGTTGTAGGCGAACGAGAGGACGGCGTGGCCTGTGACGATGTGCCGGGCTCGCGGGGTGAGAACGTTGACATCCGAGGTCGCGAACGACGTTCCGACGGTGAAGGCGAAGTATGCGAATGACACGCGCGACGCACCGGCGTCACCGGGGAACGCGAAACTCGGTGAGCCTGCCCTGGCGATCTCTGTGTCGTTGAGGTGCTGATAGCGGTCGGCGTAGCCGAGGTGCATCACCGCCCACCCCGCGAAGATGCCGAACACCGCGACCGTCTGGGCGACAGGGACAGCTTTGAGGTTCTCGCCGACCTCGGCGGGCGCGATCGTTCCGGTGACGATCAAGAATCCGGACATGACGCCGACCACCGCAACGGCCGGACTGACGATCGCATTCAGCAGCCGGAGCACCGCCCACTTCCGGGGCCGGGGACGCGCACCACGTCGCGCCTCGCGCCCCAACACCATCCACCGCGCAGCGACGTACAGGAACGCCAAGAGCACCCAGGCCGCTTGGATCGCAATGCTCGCCTCGAGAGTCGGGCTGAGAAGCCATCCGGCCCCTCCCCCGATCAGCGCCGCCTCGACGCACGCTCCCACGACCAGACCGACCATCCGACCCTCCTCTCGACCACGGCGCCTGGCGACGCGCGAGCATGAGGGCAGCGCGTTCGACGGCTTCGTTTCGTAGACGGACGACGGGGCAAGGTCTGACGCACGGAGGCCCGATTGCGTGAACGAACGACAACGATCCGGCGGGTCGACGCCGGATCGCTTGCCGAACTACTTCTTCTTCTCTGGCTTCTTCTGGGCCAGGTCTTTCGCCGCGACGCTCTTCTCTGCCGGGGTCGATTTCGGATTCGGCGGGCTAGTTCGTCCCGCTGCAGTTCACCGACGCAAGGCTCCCGGAGCTGGTCTGGCTCGAGATCGTTTTGCCGTCCACAGAGACCGTGCAGGAGATGGTGCCGGTGTCATCGATTCCGTTCATCGCGGTCAAGTCGAACGAGTTGAAGGAGAGGCTGTCCTTCGATCCTTTGACGGTGATGGTCTTGGTGAACGGCAGCGGCGTGCTGCTGGACTGCTCAGTGCCCGCCGTGCCGTTGGTGAACGTCGAGTACGTCACATCCGCATCCTGGGCTGCTCCCGCCACGCTGTAGACGACGGTGTGGGATGTGGCTGCCGCCTTGTTCGTGTCGTCGACCGCTTTGGAGATACCGAAGAAGACGGCGGCGTACAGCGTCGTCATCACGATGGCGAGCACCAGCCCGATCACCCCCGTGATCAGGCCGGCGACGGACGTTCCGCGAGCGCGGAACTTCCGGGTCAGGCCGATGACGGCGAGGAGTACGGCGATCGCACCGGCGACGATCGCCGCATAGCTCACGAACGGTATGAAGGCGAAGACCAGAGAGAAGATGCCGAGAATCAAGGCGGCGACCCCGAATCCGTTGCCTCTCCTGACGGTGGTGACGCCGCCGGCCTGGACGTCCTCGGATGGTACGACGGGCTGTGTGTTGGACATGTGAACCTCTTCTCGGTCTGGTGAGTGACGATCTGCGAGTGGGATGTGATCGGCTCGATTCATGACAGCAGGGCCGACTCCCGCTGGACCACGTCGATCCGGTCCGGCTGGACCGACCGAAAGTACGGGCGGATGCCGAGGACACCCGTCCGAAAGGTGGTGGTCGGTTAAACCGGGCCGCCCTACGATCAACTCATGACTGTCGCGCCCCCACCGCCCGCCAGCGGTTGGGATGCCCCCACGATTCCGGGGCCGGCCCCAACGCAACGGTCGCGTGCCCGCAGGGCCTGGGCGCTCACGGGCTCGATTGCGCTCGCGGTGCTCTGTTCCCTTCTGGCGATGGCGGTCGCCGGGAATGATGGAACCGACGGGACGACCTTTCCACCGATCGTTCGTGTCATCGCCACGGTGGGCGCGTTCCCGATGATCGGGGTCTCGGTCCTCCTCGTGTGGCGGCACCGCATGCCTGTACTCGTCTCCGTGCTGGCAACGGCGGTCACGCTCGTCGTGCCGACCACTCCCCTGCCCGCTCTGATCGCTCTGGCCGCGCTCGCTGCTGTGCGTCGCGGGTGGCTCCTCTGGACGATGATCGCAGCCACCTATCTCGCGACCGCCGCAGCATTCTGCTGGGACATCGGCTCCCCCACGTCCTCTCTATCCAACTTCGTCGGCTCCCCCGCTGCGGGATCGGCGGCTCGGCTCGACCTCTTCTGGTCGGTACCGGTTCTGGCGGCCTTCGCCATCGCACCCTTCGCAGCGTTCGGGATAGCGCGACGCGTGCGCCTCGAGCGCGATGCGGCACGTCGTGGGAGCGCCACCGCGACACGGACCGTGGCAGCCCTGCATCAGGAGGTCTCGCTGGAGCGCGAGCGGCAGGAACTCGCGCGAGAGATCCACGACACGCTGGCAGCTCGCCTCAGCGCGGTGTCGTTGCAGGCCGGCGCTCTCGAGCTCACCGTGGGAACTGAGAACGCTCCAGCCGCCGAAGCGGCCCGCGCGGTCCGCCAGTCGGCACAGACATCGTTGGAGGATCTCCGGCACGTCGTTCGCGTTCTCCGCAATCCGACGGCCGCCATTCCCGCGTCGGCCACCGGACTCAACGACCTGGGCCAGCTCATCGACAGCTCGCTCCGCGAGGGCACCGATGTCCGCGCCCAGATCCTGGTCACCGACCCCGCCTCGTGCGACCCGGATGTCGCACACATCTGCTACCGCCTGGTGCAGGAGTCAATCTCCAATGTGCGTCGGCATGCTCCGGGTGCGGCGCTGTTCGTCGACGTCCGCGGGGGCCCGGAAACGGGGCTGACGATGCGAGCCGTGAACTGGCTCATCCCTGGAGCGGCCACCTCATCCCAGCCCGGAGGACACGGACTCACCGGGATGAGCGAAAGAGCCGCGCTCGTCGGCGGCACGTTCCAGGCCGGCCCGACGCCGGAGGGGTCGTTCGCTGTCGTCGCTTGGCTGCCCTGGTCCCCTCGCTAGACTGACCGGGTGACCGACCTCCACCATCCGATCCGGGTGCTCGTGGTCGACGACGATCCCCTGGTGGTGACGGGGATCAGCACCATTCTCTCTTCTTCGCCCGACCTCGACGTCGTGGGTCGCTGCTCGGACGGTGACGAGGTTCGCAGTGCGGTTGCCTCCGTGACGCCGGACGTCGTCCTCTGCGACGTGAAGATGAAGCGAGTCGGCGGGATCGCGGTCGCAGCAGCGCTGTCGGCGATGCCGAACGGCCCGAGGGTGCTCATGATGACCGCGCTCGACGATGACGGTCTCGTCCTGGACGCCATCGCCGCCGGCGCCGCCGGTTTCCTCCTCAAAGAAGAAGACCCGCGGCGCTTCATCGAAGCCGTCCGCCAAGTGGCCAACGGCGAGGTCACTTTCTCGCCACGGGCAGCACGTCAGCTGACCGACTGGGTGCGCGACTCCCCGAATGCCGAGGTGCGTCGTGCCGCCGTCCAGAAGCTCGCGATGCTCACCGACCGCGAGAGAGAATTCGCGGTCGCGCTCCTCGACGGAGCTTCCGACGCGGAGCTCGCAGCGAAGTTCTTCGTCGCTGAGACGACGGTCAAATCCGCGCTGTCGTCGATCAAGACGAAGTGGGGCATCCGGAACAGAACCCAGCTCGCTGTCATCGTGGCGCAAGCCGGCGTCGTCTGATCCCCGGCCGAGCGCTGGATCGATCCGCGCTCGGCCAGTCCGGCTACTTCGTCGCCACGAACACCTGGTCGGCGATCACTCCGGGCTCCACGCGAAGCACGCCGTCCGCTGCCGCGGGGATCTGGATCACAACGTTTCCGGTCGTCGATGCGCCGGTGTAGAGCTCATCGGCTCCGAGCTGAGGATCCGGAGCAACCACGGCCTTATCAAACGACTTGTAGACCTTACCGTCAGCGCCCAC
Source organism: Leifsonia sp. HAY1-4F (assembly GCF_056755275.1). Taxonomy (NCBI): domain Bacteria; kingdom Bacillati; phylum Actinomycetota; class Actinomycetes; order Micrococcales; family Microbacteriaceae; genus Leifsonia; species Leifsonia sp. HAY1-4F. The sequence continues at coordinate 15,012 of NZ_JBNDHX010000050.1, read as the reverse complement.
GTACGAGATCTGCACCTCGGCGGCGTACGCCGAGTCCTTGCCCGTGTAGGTGACAGTGGCGTTGACAAGCGCGTACGTCATGCCCGCATCCGGTGCGTCGTTGAATTCGTTCGCAGCGTGCACAGCGTCGGTCGCGTTCAGGTTCACCGAGTTGATCTTCACGGTGAAGTCCTTGCCGACAACCGAACTCCCCAGCGGCGCAGGGTTCTCGCGGGTGCCCGTCTTCGCCTTATCGGCACTCGCCTGGCTGGGGGCCGCGGAAGCCGTACCGGCCGGAGCCTTCACGGTCGTGTCGGTCCCGCCGAATGCGTTGGTGAACGATGCCGAGACCACCGCGAAGAAGACCACGAAGCCCACCACGGTGCCGACGATCGCGGTGATCAGCGCTGCGATCGCAAGGCCTTTTCCCTTCCCCTTGAGAAACAGCGCCACCAGCGCCAGGACGAAGGCGATCGGCAAGAGGACCCAGCCGACGATCAGCGCGCCAGGAATGCATGCAAAGACGAAACCGAGGACAGCGACGGCGAGCGCGACAATCCCGAGCACATTGGTCTGCTTCGGAGCCGCAACAACGGGCGCAGCGGCCGGAAGGGGCTGCCCCGCACCGCTCAGCGCGGGATCGACGGGTACGGGAGGCATAGGCGGCTGAGGGGCCGCGGGCTGAGGGGTCGCGGGCTGCGTGGCGTCCGTCCAGCTCTGACCATCCCAATAGCGCTGGGTTCCTTTGCCTGAGCCGTCGTCATACCAGCCAGCAGGCGCGGTCGCAGGATTCGTGGGATTCGTCATACCGCCACACTGACAGAATCTGAAGAATCCCTCACCTACTTCGGCCGCCCCAAAACTGGGGAGACGCTTGCGCAATCGCCAGCGTTTTCGAGGCGCGCCAAGACCCATCCGTGCGTGTCGGCTTGGAAGACGTGTGCGTCACCCACACGGACTGCCTGACGAGTGAGGACACCGCAGGCCGCACTTGTCAGACAATTCGGCGCAATTCGCCGCCGGACATTGCCCCGAATCTCAACGTATTCGTAGCGTGGTGACGCGATCACAACCGGATCACACCCTCCACTGTCAGACAAGTTGAGCCAGCGATGCCTATCGAACTTGAGATGCGGCTGTTCCAGCACTTCCGTGAGCTGGAACTGCTGCCCGGCGAACCTCTGCCGTCAGAACAGGAGCTCGTCCACGACCTGTCCGTGAGCAGGCCGGCGTTGCGGGAGGCGCTCGCAGCGCTCCAGGCGCTCGGTCTGGTCGTGGCGAAGCAGGGTTCGCGGCGCGTGCTGGGCGAGTTCAGCATGCAGTCCGTCGTCGAGACGCTGACGCGCTTCATGGAGCCGTCGATCGAGCTCATGCAGGAGATGCTCGATGTCCGGCGCGTGCTCGAAGTGGCTTTCTTCTCCGCCGCCGTCGCCGACATGTCTCCGACAACGCTGCGCGAGCTCCGGCGCCTCGTCGACCGGATGGAATCCAAGGCCGCCCAGGGGCTTCCCTTCATCCACGAGGATGCGGCGTTCCACCAGGTCCTGTACACGCACGTCGAGAACCGGACCTTCCACGGCCTCGTGGCCGCGTTCTGGCACATGTTCGACGAGTCGTCCGAGCAGCTCCAGGTCGGCAGCGACCTCCCGGCATCCGCCCGCCATCACGCCGCGATCGTCGAAGCTCTGGAGGCCGGCGACACCCCTCTCGCGGTCCACGAGCTCAATGTCCATTTCTTCGATGTGCGTGCGCGGCTGACGGCCTCGCGAGAGACGCAGCGCGCCACGCATCCATCCGGTCCTTCCCCCCGAACGCACTGAGAACCCTTCCGAAAGGCATTGCAATGAAGCAACACAAGGTTCGCGCATCCGTCGTCATCGGCGCGATCGCGGCATCCGCGCTGGCGCTGGCCGGATGCTCCGGCACCGGCGCCGGCTCGACGACGACCACAAGCGCGTCGACGACCGGCCAGACCATCAACTACTGGCTCTGGCAGGACAACGCGACCGACACGACCTGGCAGCAGCTCGCCGACGAGTTCAACGCCCAGAGCGGCCACGGCAAGGTCACCCTCCAGGTCGTTCCCGCCGCGCAGTACCTGGACAAGCTGTCCACCGCGATCAGCAGCGGCAACGGCCCGGATGCGGCGCGCATGAAGGACTCGTGGATCGGCCAGTTCGTGGACGCCGGGGTGCTCGCGTCCCTCAACGACCGCATCGACGCGTGGAAGGGCAAGTCGTCGGTGGAGCCGAGCGCCTGGGACGCCGGCAAGGTGCCCGGTGGCGATCAGATCTACATGATGCCCCACCAGAACACCGCGCTGTACATGTACTACAACAAGAAGCTGCTCGCGGATGCGGGCCTCCAGCCGCCGACCACGCAGAGCGAGATGCTTTCCGACGCTCCGAAGCTCACCGGCAACGGACACTACGCGTTCGACGTTCGCGGTGGCGCCGGCGGCCAGGACCAGTGGGCCGCGTGGATGCTCGCGGGCGGGGCACAGTTCGTGAACTCGTCCGGAAGCGTGATCCTCGACAAGGCTCCGGCCGAGTCGGTGAACCAGAAGTACCTCGACCTGGCGAAGTACGCGCCTCCGGGATCGGAGACGGCCGCCTTCTCGCAGGTGCAGAGCAACTTCCTCGCCGGGACCACGGCCACGATGATCCACCACATCGGCTCCCTGGCCGCTGTCCGGAAGCAGTTCGGCGACGGCGTCGGAGTCATCCCCGTGCCGGCCGCGAACCCCTCCAAGCCGTCCACCGTGCAGTCGATGAGCGGCAACGTGATCTTCGCGGACTCCAAGAAGCAGGAACTCGCCTGGCAGTGGGAGACGTTCCTGCTGGGCGACGCGCAGATGCTGAAGATGAGCACGTCACCGCAGGGGCAGCTGCCGGTCACCAAAGCCGTCGCGGCGAATGAGGCGTTCAAGAAGGATCCGGCCTATCAGGTAGCCATCACCGCGGCCAAGACGGCGAAGAGCTGGCCGCAGCTCCCCGGCACGACCACCGTCGTGAACGCCACCTGGTCCCCCACCATCCAGCAGGCGTTCTCCGGACAGCTGACCAGCGTGAAGATGCTGCAGGCGCTCGCCGCAGGGCTCAAGAAGAAGTGACATGACGACCACAGTCGCGGGGGGTCGAGACGGCGCCAGACGTCGCTTCGACCCCACGATCCTCCTCTTCGTCTCGCCGACGCTGATCCTGCTGCTCGTCTTCGTCGCGTACCCGTTCCTGCGCGCGATCTGGCTCTCGCTGACGAAGACCACCCTCCTCGGGGGCACGGTCGGCTTCCTCGGGTTCGACAACTTCGTCGCCCTGTTCCAGGATCCGCAGTTCGGCGCCTTCGTCGGGAACTCGGTCTTCTGGACTGTGGGCGGTGTCTCCCTGCAGCTGATCTTCGGGGTCATCGGGGCGCTGCTCCTGAACCAGAAGTTCCGGCTGCGCGGCACCGTACGGGGCCTCGCCATGATCCCGTGGGCGACCCCGAGCGTGCTCGTAGCGCTGATCTGGCTCTGGCTGCTCGACCCCAACCGAGGACTGGTCAACACCGTCCTGGAGCGCCTCGGCATCATGACGCATCCCGTCGCCTGGCTCTCCGACGCGCACACAGCGCTGCCGACACTCATCGTCATCGATGCGTGGCAGGGCATCCCGTTCTTCGCGGTGATGGTCCTCGCGGCGCTGCAGGCGGTGCCGGAGGAGCTGAAGGAATCGGCGAGGACGGATGGATGCGGTCCGCTCGGAGTGTTCCGGCATGTCGTCGTCCCGTCGATCCTCCCGACGGTGCTGATCACGCTCGTGCTCCGGCTCATCTGGACCGCGAACTACATCGATCTCGCGTATGTCCTCACGGGCGGCGGCCCGGGGATCGCATCCACGACCATCCCGCTGCAGTCGTACCTCACGGCCTACAAGCAAGGGCAGCTGGGCAGCGGCGCCGCCTACGCCGTGGTGCAGGCGATCGTGCTCGCGATCCTCGTCGTGATCTACCTGCGCCTCACCCAGACGAAGGGGGTCAAGCGATGACCGCGAACGCTCTCGGCACGATCGACGGCCCGCGCACCGAGCGCATCCCGGCCGTCACGCCGCCGGCACGTCGATCCTCCTCCGCGCGCCGGGTCGGCCGGGTGGGGCTGTACGTCCTCGTCGCCGGGTGGATGATCGCCACCATCGGCCCGTACCTCGTGATGCTGCTGACGTCGTTCACACCGAATCAGGACCTCGTCGCGAACGGGATGAGCAAGCTCCCGTCCGCGCTCAGCGTTCAGGGATACGTCGAGCTCTTCACGACGACGCCGTTCCTCGCCTACATGCGCAACAGTCTGCTGGCTGCGCTGGGGACGGTGGTGCTGTCGCTGATCGTCGCGTCGGCCGCAGCCATCTCGCTGTCGCGCTTCCGTTTCCGCGGACGCGGCGCGCTGCTGACCGTCCTGCTGATCGCTCAGCTGTTCCCGGCGGTGCTGCTCGTGATCCCGCTCTCGACGATGCTCAAGGGCGCGGGCCTGCTCGACACCACCGCCGGCCTGATCCTCGTATACACGACGTTCGCTACCCCGTTCGCGACCTACCTGCTCAAGGGCTTCCTCGACGGACTTCCGCCGGAGCTCGACGAAGCAGCGACCGTGGATGGATGCACCAAGTTCCAGATGGTGCGCCACATCCTCTTCCCCCTGCTGCGGCCGGGACTGACCGCCGCGGGAACCTACATCTTCATCTTCTCGTGGAACGAGTTCCTCTACGCCCTGACGTTCACGTCGTCGACGAAGAGCCAGACGATCCCGATCGGCCTTCAGCTGTTCATCGGCGACTACCAGATCCGCTGGGACCTGCTGACGGCCGGCGGCGTCATCGCGGCGGTGCCCGTCCTCCTCGGTTTCATGCTCGTCCAGAAGCAGCTCATCGGCGGTCTCGCCGCCGGCGCCGTCAAAGGCTGAGCCGCTCCCCACCCCACCTCTCGAAAGGCAACACATGACGATTGTGCAGACAGGATCAGGTCGGCTGACCACCGAGATCCCCCGTATCGAAGGGGTGGAGATCTCGCTCGCGCGCGTTCCTCTCCCCCAGGGCCCGTGGGGCGACCAGATCCACCGGGTGACCGACATCGAAGTCACCGTGGTCGACCTGCACGGCGACAACGGGATGGTCGGAACGGGCTTCAGCCACACCTCCGGGATGGGCGCCCGCACGATCGGCGCGCTCGCGCACGAGATCGCGCCGACACTGGTGGGCCAGCGGGTGTCCCCGCGGGGCTTGTGGAATCGCGCGTACCGCTTCGTGCACGACATCGGCGGCGCAGGTGTCACGACCCATGCGATCTCCGCGTTCGACATCGCGGCCTGGGACCTCCTCGGGAAGAGCCTCGGCGTCAACGTCATCGACATCATCGGGCGGGTGCGCGACAGCGTCCCCCTGTACGGCAGCGGCATCAACCTCAACCTCTCCGCCGACGAGGTCGTCGAGCAGGTGCGCCGCTGGAAGGCCGACGGCTACGCAGCCGCCAAAGTGAAGGTCGGCAAGCCCGACCTCGAGGAGGACGTCGAGCGGCTCGCGCGGATCCGCGAAGCGGTGGGAGCATTCCCCCTCGCGGTCGATGCCAACCAGGGATGGAACTACCCCCAGGCGCTCCGAGCGTTCTCGCGCTTCGAGCAGTTCGACCTCCTGTGGATCGAGGAGCCGCTCCCCGCGGACGACATCTCCGGCCACGCGCGGCTGGCCCGCGAGGTGCGCACCCCGATCGGACTCGGCGAGAACGTCTACACGGTCGACCAGTTCGTCCAGTACTTCGACGGCGGCGGAGTCGACTTCGTGCAGGCCGACCTCGGACGCGTCGGGGGCATCACCGGATACCTCGACATCGCCGCGGCCGCGCGGACCCGCAACCTGCCGATGACGCCGCACTTCGTGATGGAGCTCAGCGCCAGCATCCTCACCGCCGTCCCGAACATCTCGTACGCCGAGATGACGGACGGCGGGACGTGGACCGACCTCGGCATCTTCTCGTCGACCGGGGAGACGCGCCGCGGCGTCTACTACCCGCCCACCGCACCTGGACACGGCCTGGTCCTCGACCGCGACTACCTCGCGGAACACCGCATCTGACACAGGACGTTGGACGGAAGTCCCACGGGCAAGGAGATCATCTCGATGGATGGAACCGAAGATCCACTGTTCTCGGTGGCGGGCAGAATCGCGGTCGTGACGGGAGCGTTCGGCCAGATCGGCGCCGAGTTCGCCCGGGCGCTGCACGCACGCGGGGCACGCGTGGTCGTGACCTCCCGCGACGCCGACGTGGATGCGGGCGAACGCCTGGGCATCGCGGAGGGCGGGGACCGGCTGATGGCGGTCCAGCTGGACATCACGGACCAGGCGAGCGTGGAGGCCGCATTCGATCGGGTCGTCGACGCCTGGGGCATCCCGACGATCGTCGTCAACAATGCCGGCATCGACACGCAGCCCAGCGCGCCGCCGGAGGTGTCGGGCCCGTTCGAGCAGTTCCCCGCCGAGGTGTTCCGCGAGGTCGTCGACACGAATCTCGTGGGCACCTTCCTCGTCACCCAGGCAGCGGGCCGCCGGATGCGCGAGGCGGGACTTGCTGGGTCGCTCATCAATGTCGGATCGATCTACGGGATGGTCTCGCCGGTGCAGGACATCTACGCGTACAAGGCCGTCGATACGGGTGTGCCGTTCATCAAGCCTGTCGCCTATTCGGCGGCGAAGTCCGGGATCTACAACCTCACCCGGTACTGCGCCACCTACTGGGGCCGGACGGGCATCCGCGTGAATACGCTGACGCCGGCCGGAGTGTGGCGGGAGACGCAGGACGAGAAGTTCCACGCGAACTACGAGGCCCGCATCCCGATCGGCCGGATGGCGCAGGCCGACGAGTACAACGGCGCGCTGATCTTCCTCGCGTCGGACGCCTCCCGCTACATGACGGGCTCGAACCTCGTGGTCGACGGGGGCTGGACCGCATGGTGAGCGACGTCATCGGTGAGCGGATCATCGCCGCGACCCCCACTCCGATGCGTGCGGACGAGTCGGTCGATCTGGACAACCTCGCGGCACTCGTCGACATCGACATCGCGCGCGGAGTCGAGGGAATCTACATCGGGGGGTCCACCGGCGAAGGGATGCTCCTGTCGCTCGAGGAGCGGGAGGCCGCCGCACGCACCGCCGTCGACGCCGCAGCGGGACGCGTCCCCGTCATCGCGCACGTCGGGGCCATGACGACTCGCGACGCGATCCGGCTCGCCCAGGCGGCGGAGGAAGCGGGCGTCGCGGCCGTCTCCATGATCCCTCCCCTCTATTACCACTACTCGACGGAGGAGGTCGTGGCTCACTACCGTGCCGTCATCGACCGCGTCGGCCTCCCGTTCATCGTCTACAACATCCCCCAGTTCACCGGTCGGGACGTGGTGGAGGGAGGGTATGAGGCGCTGCTGTCGCTCCCCCAGGTCGTCGGCATCAAGCACACCTCGCAGAACCTCTTCGGCGCGGAACGTCTGGTGGCCCAGTATCCGGACGTGAAGCTCATCAACGGCTTCGACGAGCTCTACCTCCCCGCCCTCATGATGGGTGCGACCGCCTCCATCGGCACGACCGTCGGGCTGCAGATCGAGCTCTTCCGCTCCTTGCGGGCTCGTGTGAAGGCCGGCGATCCCGACGGCGCGCGGACGGTGCAGGTGCGCATCAACGAGACGCTCGACGGGATGATCCGCGAAGGAGTGTTCCCGGCCGCCAAGTACCTGGTCGGCAAGTACGCCGTTCCGTGCGGTTCGTGCCGTCGACCGATGGCGGCGCTCACCGCCGACAACCGCGCGAGCCTCGATGCGCTCTGGACCCGGCTGCAGGACAGCATCGCGGCCACGGTCGCTGAAGACGCGGCGCGCGCGTGACATCCACCCGGCACGTAGAACCCCACACCACAGGAGACGACATGACCGACTACGCACTGCCCGCGACGCCCGTGCGGCCCGACGCCCCGGAGCGCACGGCCTACCTCATCACCTCCGGCGACCTGCGCGAATCCGCGAACCTCGCGGGATGGCCGACACAGGTCGAACTGGAGGCCGCGGTCACCGGCGTGCTGAACGAGCTGGGCTGGCAGGTCATCCGGCCGTTCGGTGTCGACCCGGCGACCGGGCACGGCTTCATCTCGAGCCAGCGGATGGGCCTGGAGATCTTCACGAAGATCCCGCCGGAGTCGCCGCTCGTCGTCGCGATCGCGAACTGGCAGTACTCCCACCACATCCTCGCCGGGCTCCGCACGCACCGCGGGCCGATCCTGACGGTCGCGAACTTCGCCGGCGACTGGCCGGGGCTCGTCGGCCTCCTCGGACTGAACGCCGGCCTCACGAAGATGGGCAAGCCGTACGCGACGACCTGGTCGGTCGACTTCACGGACGACTGGTTCCGCGACGGCCTGCGCGAGTGGGTGGAGACGGGGGCCATCGTGCACGACGCCTCCCACGTCCGTCCCCTGCCGGAGCTGCCCGACACCCCGGAGGTCGCCCTCGGGCGCGCACTCGGCGACGAGCTCCTCACGGACAAGGCGATCATCGGCGTGTTCGACGAGGGCTGCATGGGCATGTACAACGCGATCTTCGACGACGAGCTGCTGAATCGCATCGGCGTGTACAAGGAGCGCCTCTCGCAGTCCGCGCTGTACGCGGAGATGCTGCGCGTAACGGATGCCGAAGCGGATGCCGTGTACGACTGGCTGATCGACCACGGCATGACCTTCGTCTACGGGGAAGATCCGGCGACCGAGCTCACCCGCGATCAGGTGCAGTGGCAGCTGAAGATGTACATCGCGGCCCTGCGCATCGCGGACGACTTCGGACTGGATGCCGTCGGCATCCAGTACCAGCAGGGCCTGAAGGACCTCGTGCCGGCGTCGGACCTCGCGGAGGGCATGCTGAACTCCACCGAGCGGCCGCCGGTGCTCAGCCGCGACGGCTCACGGGAGCTGCACGCCGGCCGTGCCTTCCCGCACTTCAACGAAGCCGACGAGGGCGTTGCCGTCGACGCGCTCGTGACCGACCGTGTGTGGCGTGCGATGGGGCTCGTGCCCGACAACACCCTCCACGACGTCCGCTGGGGCGAGGAGTTCGATGGCGAGTTCGTGTGGGTCTACGAGATCTCCGGCTCCGTGCCGGCCTCTCACCTGGGCGGCTGGCAGAACGCGGAGGGATGGCGTCAGGGCCACGTCTTCTTCCCGGCCGGCGGCGCCACGATCAACGGCGTCTCCAAGCCCGGCGAGGTCGTGATCTCGCGCGTCTTCATCGCCGACGGCATCCTGCAGGCCGACATCTTCCGCGCCACCGTCGTGGAGCTGCCCCTGGATGAGACGCAGCGACGCAAGGACGCCACCAATCCGGAGTGGCCGATCGCCAACGTCGTGCTGCACGACGTGACGCGCGACCAGTTCATGGCTCGCCACAAGGCGAACCATGCCCAGGTCGCCTACGCGCCGGACGCGGAGACCGCCGACAAGGCGCTCGCTGCGAAGGCGGCGATGTTCGATCGGCTCGGGATCAGGGTCAACCTGGTGGGCCGGGTGAACCTCTGAGGCGGGCGGCTCGTCCGTCTCGCGGGTCGGTCTCGCGGGTCGACCGAAGCGAGGCTACGGGCGGCCGTGACTTCCGCCGGAGTGGCCGGAGCCGCCCGGCGCCGCGGGAGCGCCATGACCCGAGTGGTCGGCGGACCCGTTCGGCTGCGCAGGACTCTCAGGAGCGTCAGAAGTCGGTTCCGGCGTCGGCGTCGCACCCTTCCCCGCGCCGTGTCCCGCGGTGGGCTTAGGCGTCAGGACCACCGCGCAGTAGGCCGCAATGCCGTCCGCGCCTCCGGAGGCCTTCGCGAGCGAAGCGTAGGCAACCGACGTCGGGGCGAGGCCGCCGTGCTGGAACGCAGTGCACAATCCATGCGCCGCCGGACCTGTCGCGTCCGGCCCCACCGGGGCAGTTGCGCTGGGATCCGGTGTCGCTGTATCGGAGGGGTCGTCGGTAGGTTCTGCGGTTGGCGTTCCCGTGGCAGTGTCGGTGGGCTCCGCGGCCGGAGCACCGAGGAGCGAATGAGCATCGTCCTGCAGACCGGGAGGAAGCGAGCCTGTATACGCTGCGGCTGCGGAGCCGCCCACCGTGATCGTTCCGAGCGCGATAAGCGCAATGGCGACCTTGCTGCCGACGACCGCGGTGATGAGCGACATGGCCTGAATTCTCCTGATCTCCGTTGGTACCTGCGTAGGGCAAGAGCAACCGTCGTCGGGAAGCGCGGTCAGGAATCAGGATTCCGGCTACCGGGAGAGACTGCAAGCCCCCATGTGAGGCACCGGCGATGCATCGCGGCCATGGGTCGCTCCAAGACCGACCGCCGCCTCCCCTCTGGGTCGCTGTTCCCGATCCGCATGGCGCACGCGCGAAATGCAAGTATATGAAGCGTCTTTCCGATACGTTCCGTCTCGTGCCGCTCGTGTTCTTTTCTTCCGAGGGCGCCGAACGGTCCGGGTATCGCTACGCCGATCGAACGGGCGTCTCCTATGAGTTCCCGGACGCCTATTTGACGCGAATCCTGCCGGGCGTCCCCTTCGTCTACCATCTGGCGGGCCGCGGCTACACAGGTGCGGGTATCGTCGGCCCTATTCGCCCGAGCACCCAAGTCGGGCGTTCAGAGTGCGAGATCCTCGATTACCGAGGTTTTGACAAGGACGTTCCGCTCAAGCGTCCCGACGGCTATTACTACGAAGCGGACCCGGACGCCGGAAAGGTGAACGTCTACTGGGCGCAGGGAGTGCGATCCATTTCCGTTGCGCAGTTTGAATCGATCGTCGGGTCCTCGCTGAGCGAAGAGGCTCCCCTGCGACCCGGGGCTTATGCATCCGCAATAGATGCGAAAGAGGTAGAACGCGCTTCGGTCGATTGCGCCATAGCGTGGCTGATGGCGCAGTACCCGGGCCAGGTCGTGGTCGAAATGCCCCACAACAACCCGGGGTTTGACCTCATTGTCGGCGACATTGCTGACCCCGATCTTTACGTCGAAGTAAAGGGGACTCGCGCAGACTCGTCCGTTTTCTGGATGACCGAAGGGGAGCGCGCTTTTTCGGAGGCCAACTCGGCAAAGTACATGTTGATTGTGGTGTCATCGCTTCGTCCGAGCGAGGCCGGCGCCGGCGACTGGACCCTTCGGGCGCGGATGGGCGCTGTTCGCGGGGACGATCTCATTTTGGAACCCTCCCAATGGCGCGGGCTCCTGACATAGAGACTCGCTCGGCAGCATCGGCGGGTTTTTTGTCGCGCTGACCCGGAAGGCCCTCAGGCGCCCCTCTGTGCGCCGCAATGCGACCGCGTCACGTGCACACGCCGACCCAGAGCCCGTCTCGTGCCCGAGTCATTCCCACGTAGAGCTCTCGCCTGTGGATGACCATGGCCTCGTCGTCGCGGTCGGAGCTGTCCAGGAGTGCGGGTGGCACTCGGGGCAGGAGGACGTGTTTGAACTCGAGACCTTTCGCGCGCTTGATCGTGCCGACCTTCACTGCGTTGACCGGCAATCCCTCGTACTTTGTCAGCTCGAGAACAGGGATGCCCGCAGCGCTCAGCGCCCGAACCGCGTCCCGCACACCCTGGTTCGTCAGACAGAGAACGCCCACATCTCCAGGCGGGCACTCCAACCCGGCGAAGTGTGCCACGAGCTCCTTGTCGTGCGTCGCACGATTGGCAAATCGGTGGGAAACCGGGACCGGCCCCGTCCTCGGTACTTCGCCGATCGAGTCGCGACCTCGTACCTCGCCTTCGATGTCCGCGAACTCGTCGCCGTCGACTACCGCCGACGCGAACTCAACGATCTCGCGGGTGTTCCGATAGTTGGTCGTCATCACGACACCACGACCGGCAATCGAAACGCCCGCCTCCGTCAATGAGAACCCGCCAGGGTAGATGGTCTGCTGTCCATCGCCGATCAAGGTCAGCCCGTCAGCCTTGTCGCCGACCAGCAGGTACAACATGCGAACCATCGCGCAGGTGAGATCCTGCGCCTCATCGATGATGACTCCGCCGTACCCCTCAAGCGGCGTCGAACGCAGCGAGGCTTCAGCCTGGAGGATGACGTCATCGAAGTCGTGGACCCGGCGTGCCCGCAACTCCGTTTCATACGCCAGGAACAGTTGCCACACCTCGCGGCGCTGATCGAGCCCCAGCGGTCGGCGGCGCCCTGTTCTGACGAGGTCCGCATACTGTTCGAAGCGAGCAAGTCCGCGGCCCTTGATGACGTAGCTGATCTCGTCTCGCCAATAGTGGGGGTTCGGATCGATTGCGGCAAGCGAGCCACCCACGCCGATGCGAAGCCACGCCGACGAGAACGCCTGCGCGGCCTCGGGCCCGTCGAGGTTGACCCTGATGCCGCGGTGCTTGAGCAAGCGCAAGGCGAATGCGTGAACTCCGACAAACTCCACATGCTCCACGGCGTCAGGCGCGAGCCTTGCCAGGAGGTTGCCCAGCACGTCCGGCAGCGTTCGGACGAACGAGGTGACCAAAACTTTTGCGCGCTGAGATCTGGCTAGATAGGCGGCTCGGTGCAGGCCCACCACCGTTTTGCCCGTACCAGCTGCACCCCGGATTCGTGCAGGCCCGTTGAATCCGCGCCTCACGAGTTTGGCCTGGCTGGGATGGAGGAAGGCCATCCACTCCTCGATGGGCGCGGCCATGAGTCCTGCGAGGAGGATTTCCGTTACATCCTCGATCTCCAGCAGCGGTTCCGGCTCCGATTCCGCGAGGACTGGTTCAGGGATGCTCGTGTCCAATGCGCGCGGCGACGAGTCGAGGACGGGGAAATGGTTGAGAGCCGCACCGAGCACGGTGTTGACCTGCGCGTCCGTTAGGCGGCGTCCGTGTGCGTTGATGTGAGTCGCCGCCTGTCGTTCGCCCACGACGATAACGCCGCCCACCTCCGTGGGCGGCATGCGCCGTCCGGCCAGCACCACCACGACGTGCACCTCGCCCGGGGCCAACCCGAGGTCGGCCATCACCGCTTCGGTCCCGTAGCCGACGTCGGCCAATCCCTCGAGATCGTCGGTGACGTCTGCCTGACCTCGGAAGATGCGGCCAGCCGCAATCTCGACATCCGCCCAAGCCTTGGTGTCGACGATGAAGAGGCCGCCCGGCCCGACCAGCACGTGATCGATCTGCGCTCGTGAGCGGGACCCTGGCCAGCCGCGATCGTGAAGGAACGAGTAGCCGGCGGCCGAGAGTGGCGCCAGACTACCCGCGACCTGACGTTCGGTGTGGTGCGCGATCATCCAACGCTCTGCGGCTTCGCGCGCTTCGGAGGCTAGGCGGTCATGTTCGCTTGCGAGGGCGCGAAGTCGTCGCCCTTCTTCGCCGGCGGAATAGCCTGCCGATCCCAAACGACACCCCCCAAAACAGCCCGCCCCTGATCACGCCATATTCAGCTTCGCTGCTGCGTGACGCATGCCGATACTCCCATTAGGAGGGGCTTGGAGCGTCAAGCGGCGCGCCGGCGCAGCACATAGGCGACAGTAAGAATCAACGTCATGGCGCCTATCAGGATCGAACCTCCAATGGCCCATGGGAGCACCATGCGTGCCAGCGAGCCTGTGAAGCAGTCAAAGAGGTCGTGCTGCGGGTTGGAGCCCGTTGCGCCGCACAACGCAGCGCCACCTTGTTGGCGGCTTGAGTAGATGGCCCCAACCACCACAACAAGCTCGATCACCCACAGCTTGACCAGATCCGAAGCCTTTGCCCGCCCACGCGTCATGACCCGAGCTTAGGGATAACTATTGATGGCCAACGATCCCCCATTCGGGCATGGGCTTCAGCGAAGCGTCAGAGGCGGGTGGGCGAAGGGCATTGCGCTCCTTAACAGCAGTGTGGTTGGCGTGGTAGAGGGTGCCGTCGCGGAGCATGGCGTAGAGGACGTCACAGCGTCGGCGGGCGAGGGCGATGAGGGCCTGGTTGTGTTGTTTGCCTTGGGCGATCTTGCGGTCGTAATAAGCACGCGAGACCGGGTCTCGTAGGGCGGCGAACGCGGAGAGGAATAGTGCCCGTTTCAGGGCCGGTTGCCGCGGTGCGAGGGTCGCTCGCCGCGGATGGAGGTGCCGGAGCGTCGGCTGATCGGGGCAAGTCCGGCGTAGGCGGCGAGGTGGCCGGCGGTGTCGAAGTGTCGGCCGGAGACCTCGCTGAGGATTCTGGCGCAGGTCCCGACCCCGACACCGGGCATGCTGGTCAGGACGGTGTGAAGAGCGTGGGCCTCCACGAGATCCTCGACCTCGGCCGCGATCTCTGCCCGTTGCCGCCGCAACGTGGCCAACTGTTCAGCCAGACGTGGGATCACCAATGCGGCTGCCCCGGTGCCGGCGATGACCACGGTCTGCTCGGACAGGGCGGTGATGATCTGCTCAGCGAGGTCGCGGCCGATCTTTGGCGCCCGCTTGACCAGGGCGTTGCCGATCCGGGCCTTTCCCGCCGCAGCCAGGGCGGCCGGGGACGGGTAACGCTGCAGCAGGTCGAGGATGGCGGGATGATCCAGCCGGGGTCCGATCACCCGCTCCAGGGCGGGGTGGATCTGGGTGAGCAGCCCGCGCAGCCGGTTGGCGGTCTGGTTGATCTGCTTCACGATGTCCTCGTCGAACCCGCAGAGCATGCTCAGTTCAGCGACCGATTCGGTCTCGATGTTGATCGATCGCAACGCATCCGGGAGGGTGCGGGCGGCCTGCGCGATGATGAACGCGTCCCGCGGGTCGGTCTTGGCATGCCCGGCGTGCAGGTCCGCGATCCGCCGCATCGCCAACCCTGGTAAATACCCCACCAGGATCCCCTCGGCTTGGGCGACCGCGACCGGGAGCGCCCCGATCGTCGCGGGCTGATCCACCACCAGTAGCACCGTCCCGGCCTGTTTCAGCTCGTCGATGACCTCGCGCAATTGCGCGTCATCGTTCGGCAGTCCGCGATCCAGCAGCACACTGCCACCCCGGGCGAGCGCAACGGCGTCATGCGCGGGCTTGCCAACATCGACGCCGAGGAAC
>NZ_JBNDHX010000049.1:0-27041 GCF_056755275.1 Leifsonia sp. HAY1-4F | reverse complement strand
CCCCGGATTAGCGAGTGTCTCGTGGGCTCGGAGATGTGTATAAGAGACAGCGCAAAGACTGCACGCTCGAGGCCCGAAAACCGTGCAGTCTTTGCGTACTCGACGGTGGGGCGCGAGCCGACGGTGGGGCGCGAGCCGACGGTGGGGCGCGAGCCGACGGTGGGGCGCGAGCCGCGGACGGACGCGGGACGAGAGGTCAGGCGACGACGATGGAGAGGAGGAGGTGCGTGGGAGGGACCTGCGCGCGCAGGGCGTCCCGGGCGGAGGCGTAGTCGGGGCCCTCGGCCTCGATCTCGCTGACGGCGGACCCGCGGATGACCGCCGTGGCGATGACCCGTCCGCCACGCGGCATCGCGTTGTGCACGCGCAGCAGGTCGAATCCCTCCGGAACCTGCTCCTCGATGAGCGCGCGTGCCGACTGCGCGTCGTCCGCCTCGGCCGTGAGCTCCCGCGTTTCGCTGCTCTGGATGAGACCGCGCACCTTCATGGGATCCACGCTACCGGACCCCGCCCGCCCGCCTGTCCGCTGTTCCCGCCGCCAGGGCCGCCCGATACGGTGAAGGGATGGACTTCCTCACCCGGCCCATCGACCCCACCTCCGAGAGCGATCTGTCGGCCGGCGGACTCCGCCTCTCCCTGGTCGACACGGAAGACGCTGCCGCCTTCGACGCGTGGATCCGTGCGGACTTCCGCGGCTTCCACGACGGCCGGCCGAAGGATGAGGTGCTCAAGGAGGCGCGTGGATACCTCCGCTCGCGCCGTACGACGGGAGTGTACGACGACGCCATCCCGGCCCGCGAGCCGGTCGGCACCGTCAACTCGCGGGTCGCGCCCCTCACCGTCCCGGGCGGGGAGCGCATCGACGCCTGGGCGATCAGCTCCGTGACCGTCGCGCCGACGCATCGCCGGCGCGGCATCGCCCGTGCGCTCCTCGGCGGCGAGCTTCGCACGGCCCACGCGCTCGGGGTCCCGCTGGCGATCCTCACGGTCTCGGAGTCGGTCATCTACGGCCGCTGGGGCTTCGGGCCGGCCACCTATGCGACGGCCTGGACGGTCGACACGAAGCGCGTCCGCTGGGCGGGCGCCGAGACCGTCGGGCGCCTGTCGTTCACCGACCCCGAGGAGTACCGCGAGACCGCCGAGCGCGTGCTCGACCGCGTCATGGCGGGCCGGCCGGGCGAGATCGGCCTCGAGCCCTATCTCGCCCACCGGCTGACCGGCCCGCTGAAGGGCGACTCGGATGCGGACCGCTACCGGCTGGTCCGCTACGACTCCCCGTCCGGCGAGCCGGAGGGCTTCGTCTCCTTCACCGTCAAGGGCGACGACGACTTCACCCGGCACACGGTCGACGTCAACTACCTCGCGGCCGCCACCGACGAGGCGCTCACGGCGCTCTGGCGCTTCCTGTTCGAACTCGACCTCGTCGCGAGCGTGAAAGTGTGGACACGCGGTGTGGACGAGCCGCTGCCCGCGCTGGTCTCCGACATCCGGGGCGCGAGGGTCACGTCGGTCGACGACCACCTGTGGGTGCGCATCCTCGACCTCCCGGCCTCGCTGCAGGCCCGCAGCTACGAGCGCGACGGCTCCCTGGTGCTGGATGTGGCCGACGACCTGGGTCTCGCCGCCGGCCGCTTCCGCCTGACCGTGATGGAGGGACGGGCGACGGTGACCACGACAGAAGACCCGGCCGACGTGACACTTCGGGTGAACGCCCTCGGCAGCGTGTACCTGGGCCACGACACGGCGCGCTCGCTCGCCGTCGCGGGCCGCATCCAGGGCGACGTGGATGCGCTCGACCGCCTGTTCCGCACGGCGGTGCCACCGCGGCTGAGCACCTGGTTCTGACCCTCCACTTTGTCGAAGGAGGTCACCTCCCGAATCTCCTTCGGATGGCAGTAGTGAAGGAGATCCGAACGATTCTCGTTCGGATCTCCTTCACTGGTGCGCGCACATGGAAGGGCGGGAGTCAGCCGATCAGGTCGTGACGGACGACGATCTGGTCGCGGGCCGGGCCGACGCCGATCGCCGAGATGCGGGCGCCGGAGATCGCCTCGAGCGCGAGGACGTAGTCCTGCGCGTTCCGGGGCAGGTCGTCGAAGCTGCGGGCGCCGCTGATGTCCTCGGTCCAGCCGGGGAACTCCTCGTAGATCGGCTTCGCGTGGTGGAAGTCGCTCTGCGAGGCCGGGACCTCGTCGTGGCGCACGCCGTCCACGTCGTAGGCGACGGCAACCGGGATGCGGTCGATGCCGGTGAGCGTGTCCAGCTTGGTGAGGACGAAGTCGGTGACGCCGTTCACCCGGGCGGTGTACCGGGCGACCGGCGCGTCGTACCAGCCGGTGCGGCGCGGGCGACCGGTCGTGGTGCCGAACTCGAAGCCGCGCTCGCGCAGGAACTCGCCCCACTCGTCGAACAGCTCGGTCGGGAAGGGTCCGGCGCCGACGCGGGTCGTGTACGCCTTGACGATGCCGATCACCCGGTCGATACGGTTCGGGCCGATGCCCGAACCGGTGGCGGCACCGCCGGCGGTGGAATTCGAGGAGGTGACGAAGGGGTACGTGCCGTGGTCCACATCCAGCATCGTCGCCTGGCCGCCCTCGAAGAGCACGTACTTGCCCTCTTCGAGCGCCTGATTCAGCAGCAGCGAGCTGTCGACCACCATCGGGCGCAGGCGCTCGGCATAGGCGAGCAGCTGCTCCAC
This sequence comes from Leifsonia sp. HAY1-4F, assembly GCF_056755275.1. Taxonomy (NCBI): domain Bacteria; kingdom Bacillati; phylum Actinomycetota; class Actinomycetes; order Micrococcales; family Microbacteriaceae; genus Leifsonia; species Leifsonia sp. HAY1-4F. The sequence continues at coordinate 24,343 of NZ_JBNDHX010000049.1, read as the reverse complement.
CACTTCGTCGACCGTGATCGCGCGGCGGTTGTAGACCTTGACCAGGAGGTGGTTCTTCTGGTCGAGGGCGCCCTCCACCTTCTGGCGGAGGATGTTCTCGTCGAAGATGTCCTGGATGCGGATGCCCACCCGGTTGATCTTGTCGGCGTAGGTGGGGCCGATGCCGCGACCGGTGGTGCCGATCTGGCGCTTGCCGAGGAAGCGCTCGGTGACCTTGTCGATCGTGCGGTGGTACGAGGTGATGACGTGGGCGTTGGAGCTGACCCGGAGACGGGACACGTCGACGCCGCGGGCGATCAGCGCGTCGAGCTCCTCGAACAGCACCTCGATGTCGACGACGACGCCGTTGGCGATGACCGGGGTGACGCCTTCGGTGAGAATCCCGGAGGGCAGCAGGTGCAGGGCGTACTTCTCGTCGCCGATGACGACGGTGTGGCCCGCATTGTTGCCGCCGTTGAACTTGACGACGTAGTCGATGCGGCTCCCGAGGACGTCGGTCGCCTTGCCTTTGCCTTCGTCGCCCCACTGGGCGCCGATGATCACGATCGCGGGCACGTTGGAGTCCTCTCGAGTGGATGGATCGCTTCGGCGCCACGCGGACGACCGTCGCACTCGATCCTATCGTGACCCGTTAAGTTGCACACTGGTGTGCAAGAAGGGCGTAGACTGCTGCCATGCCCACTCCCTCCACCCGTGCTCCACGTCGCGACGCGACCGCGAACCGCGAGGCCATCCTCAGCGCCGCCGCCGTGGCGCTGAACGAGGACATCGACGCGTCCCTCGAGACCATCGCAGCCCGGGCCGGCCTCAGCCGGCGCGCGGTCTACGGCCACTTCGCCACCCGGGACGAGTTGCTCGTCGAGGTGTTCACGCGCGGCGCCCGCCGCCTCGCGGCCCTGCTGGAGCCGGTGTCGCATCCCGACCCGCTGGTCGAGATCGCGCTGTTCGGCGCGACACTCTGGGCCGAGGTCGAGCACATCCGCGTCAGCGCGGCCCTCGCCGTGCGCGGCCCCCACCGGGAACTGGTGGGCACGGCCCTCGACCCGGCGCGCGAGCGGCTGCGCGAGACGGTCCGGCGCGGGATGGGCTCCGGCCGCATCCGCACGGATCTCGATCCCGAGACGGTCACCCGGCTGATCGAGAACGCGGCCGTGGCCGTGCTCGAGGAGGCGACGCGTACGGGACTGACGCCAGAGGCCGGGCATCGACTGGTCATGCTCGCAGGCCTCGGAGCTGCGGGGATGAGCTGGCGGGAGGCGGGCGAGCTGATCGCATCCACGCCGGAGCTGGCGTTCGTCGCGGGAGCGGGGCACAGCACCACAGAGGGCTCGAACGGCTCGAGCGACGGAGGGCTACAGCGATGAAGGTCGTCCTCGACCGGGTCGAGAAGGGCGCTGCCCTGCCACCCACCTCCGCGACCTTCGAGTCCGGGCGCGCCTCCCTCGCGCGGGCCGAGACCGAGCAGCGGCCGACTGTGCTCGGGCTCATCGCCTCCGGGCGGATGCGTCCCGACTCCGGGACCGTGGCCATCGACGGCGTCACCGACTACGCCGCGATGCGTCGGCGCATCGCCCTGATCGACGCGCCCGGCGTCTCCGAGCCCGCCGCCGATGTCACCGTCGCCGGTGTCGTGGCGGAGGAGCTGATGTTCGCCGGCCGGCGGTCGCATCCCCTCGCCGTGCGGCGCTGCCTGCGTGAACTCGGCGCGTCCGAGTGGTCGCGATCCTCGATCGGCACGGTGCCGCCGACCGTCCGCATCCGCCTGCTCGCCGAGCTGGCGCTGCTGCGGAAGGGAGTGGATGCGCTGGTCATCGTCTCGCCCGACCGTCACGGCGGCGACCCCGTCGACTGGTGGCGGTTCGCCCGCGAGCTCGCGGGCCGCGACACCGCCGTGCTGGTCGTGGCGGGCGACGCCTCCGCAGCGGCCATCGCCGCCGCCTCGCTGGTGTCGCGAATGGATGAGACCGGCCCGGACACCTTCGACGAAGACCCCGGCCGAGACGACACCGACGAGCTCCCGGACCTGATCGTGGAGCCCTCACCCGAACCCGAACCCGACCCCGAACCCGAGCCCACCGAGGAGAGCGAATGAAGATCCCGCAGATGATCGCGGCGGAGTTCCGTCGCCTCACGGCCAACCCCATGTCCATCGTTGCGCTCGTCGCCCTGATGTGCGTTCCGGTGCTCTACGGCGGCCTCTACCTGTGGGCCAACCAGAACCCCTACGCGAACCTCGACCGCATCCCGGCCGCGATCGTCGTGGACGACGCGGGGGCCACCGTCGGCGGGAAGGCCGTCTCCTACGGCGACGACGTCGCGAAGCAGCTGGTCTCGGACGGATCCTTCCAGTGGCACCGCGTCGAACAGGGCTCGGCGGCGCGTGGCGTCGACGATTCGAAATACGACTTCAGCATCACCTTCCCGAAGGACTTCTCGACAGCCCTCGCCTCCGCCTCGGGGACGAACCCGCACCGGGCGATCGTCACCCTCACGACGAACGACACGAACAGCTACCTCGCCTCGACGATCGGCACGCAGGCGGCGGAGAAGATCCGCACCGCGATCGTCCAGCAGGTGAACGAGGAGGCGGCGAAGCAGTTCCTGGTCGGGCTGGCGGACATCCGCTCGCAGCTCGTCACGGCCGTCGGCGGCGCCGACAAACTGGTGGACGGCAGCGCGAGCGCGCAGTCCGGCGCGAGTCTCTTGGCGGACGGCACGGCCCAGCTCGCGTCGGGCTCGCAGGAGCTGTCGGGGAAGCTCGGGCAGCTCGCGGCGGGGGCGCAGCAGGTCAGCGACGGGGCGGCCCAGGTCGCGGCCGGCAACAGGGAGTTGGCTACGCAGGCGAACCAAGCGGGGGCGGCGGCCGCCCAACTCGCGGCGGAGGCCCCGGCGACCGGCCAGCAGCTCATCCAGGAATTGCAGGCTCGACGCGTCGATTCGGCCGTGATCGCGCAGGTGCAGGCGTCGCTCGCGAGCATCGACACGACCGTGCAGTCGGGCAACAGCCGCATCCAGAGCGCCGTCGGCCAGATCGACCAGCTCTCGGCCGGAGCGGACCAGGTCGCGGGTGGCGCATCCCAGGTCGCGTCCGGCTCGCAGCAGGCCGCGGACGGCGCATCGCAGCTCGCTTCGGGCGCTGCCACCGCGGCGAGCGGATCGGCGCAACTGCGGGACGGGCTCACCAGCCTGCACGCCGGCACCGCGCAGCTGCGCGACGGGCTGCAGACGGGCGTCGACCGCATCCCGGACAGCTCTCCCGATCTGCAGCAGAAGCAGGCCTCCACCATCGCGGATCCGGTCGACCTGAAGAACGACTCGATCACCTCCGCCGGGACCTACGGCGCCGGGCTCGCACCGTTCTTCGTCTCGCTGGCGGCGTGGATCGGCATCTACGCGCTGTTCCTGATCGTCAAGCCGGTCTCGCGCCGGGCCATCACGGCACTCCACTCGCCGGTGAAAATCACGCTGGCGGGATGGCTCACACCGGGCCTTCTCGGAGCAGTTCAGATGATCGGGCTGTTCGCGATCGTGTCCGGTGCTCTCGGGTTCCGGATCGACAATCCGCTCGGGATGTACGCCTTGATGGGATTGGCGTCCGTCACGTTCGCGGCGATCATCCTCGCGCTCAATGTCTGGCTCGGCAGCGTCGGGCAGTTCCTCGGGCTCGTGCTCATGGTGATGCAGCTGGTGACGGCGGGCGGGACCTTCCCGTGGCAGACGCTGCCCGGACCGCTCGCCGCGCTGCACAACGTGCTGCCGATGTCGTACGCCGTGGACGGCATCCGGCAGCTGATGTACGGCGGCAACCCGGCGACGGCCTGGGCGGATGCCGGAGTGCTGGCCCTGTGGATGCTCGGGGCGCTGCTGATCTCGGCGATCGGCGTGACGCGGATGACGCACTTCCGGACGCTGCGCGACCTGCGTCCGTCGCTCATCGGGTAGGCGGGCGTCGGCCGGGCGGCGACGGTGGCCGGCGCTAGGGTGGCGGCGTGACAGAAACGCTGCGCATCCTGCACCTTTCCGACACGCATCTGTACGGAGACGGGAGGCTGCACTACGGCATCGTGGACACGCTGGCCGGGCTGGATCGGGTGCTCGCCCGAGCGGCGAGGCTGACCGGGATCGACGTGGTCGTCGTCTCCGGCGACCTGTCGGAGGACGGGACCGCGGCCTCCTACCGCATCCTGAAGAGCACGGTGGAGCCGTGGGCGGCGCAGCGCGGTGCGGCCGTCGTGTATGCGATGGGCAACCACGATCTGCCGGACGCCTTCGAGGAGGTGCTCGGCCCGCGCGAGACCGAGACGACCGTGGGCGGATTCCGCATCGTGACGGTCGACAGCAGTGTCCCGGGCGCCGGCTACGGGCACGTGGACGACGCGCAGCTGGACCGGTTGCGGCGGGTGCTCGCGACGCCGTCCGAGCGGGGCACGGTCGTCGTGCTGCACCATCCACCGGTCGACCCGACGACGGTCCTGTTCGAGCCGTTGCGGCTGGTCGACCCCGAACCCCTGCTGGACGTGTGCGGCGCGGGGGATGTGCGCCTCATCCTCGCCGGGCATTTCCACCACGGGCTCGTGACCGAGGCAGGAACGGCCGGCATTCCGGTGGTCGTCGCGCCCGCCGTCGCCAATACGACGGACGTGCTGTGGCCGCCGCCGCGGGAGCGGGCCGTGCGGGGAGCCGCGTTCGCGTGGGTGCAGCTGCCCACGGAGGGTCCGGTGCGCGCGCACATCGTGACCGCCCCCGCGCCCGACGACGGCGAGACGGTGTACGACCTCGATGCCGCTGCCATTCGACGCATCGCCGACGACGCCGGGTGGCACGGGTGACCCCGCCGACCGGCGCCGCCGCCGGATACTCGGGCACACCCCTGTGGAAGAAGCTCGGCCTGAAACCCGGGATGCGTGCGACCGTGCTGCACGCCGATCCCGGCTGGAGCATCCCGTTGGAGGACGGCTCCGAAGTCGAGTGGGTCGACGACGGGCAGCGGGGGCTCATCCTCGCGTTCTACCGGCACGCCGCCGAGTACCTGGACGAACTCGGCGAGCTCGGCGAGCGCATCCGTCCCGACGGAATGCTGTGGGCGGCGTGGCCTCGGAAAGCCGCCGGACACGTCAGCGACCTCGATGAGAACCTCATCCGCGACGCCGCGCTCGCCCGCGGCCTGGTCGACGTGAAGGTGGCCGCCCTCGACACCGACTGGTCCGCCCTCAAACTCGTCTGGCGCCGCACCAACCGCTGACCCGCCCGTCCCCCGCGCTCCCGCCCCACCATCGAGTCCGCAAAGACTGCACGCAAACCCGCCCCAAATCGTGCAATCTGTGTGGACTCGATGGTGGGGCGAGAGGTCAGGAGAAGGGGACGTGCTGGGTGATCCAGGCGTGCATGGCGACGGCTGCGGCGGCGGAGGCATTGATCGAGCGGGTGGAGCCGAACTGCGAGATCTCCACCACGGCGTCCGCGGCGTCGAGGGCCGCCGGCGACAGGCCCGGACCCTCCTGCCCGAAGAGCAGGACGCACTCCCGCGGAAGGGCGAACGTCTCGATCCGGACGGAGCCGGGCACATTGTCGATCGCGATGACCGGCAGGCCGGCGCCGCGCGCCCAGGCGACGAAACCATCCACGTCGTCGTGGTGCACGACATGCTGGTAGCGGTCGGTGACCATGGCGCCGCGCTTGTTCCACCGCCGGCGTCCGATGATGTGGACGGTGTCCGCCGCGAACGCGTTCGCGCTGCGCACGATGGAGCCGATGTTCATATCGTGCTGCCAGTTCTCGATGGCGACGTGGAACGGATGCCGGTGCTCGTCGAGGTCCGCGACGATCGCCTCCATGCTCCAATACCGGTAGCGGTCGATCACGTTACGTGTGTCGCCGTGGCGGAGCAGCTCGGCGTCGTACCGGGAGTCCTCCGGCCACTCGCCCGGCCAGGGCCCGACCCCGTTCGTCGTCAGCTCGTGCGTCGGGTTCGGCATCTCGTCCACCGGTTCAGCGTATCCACCGCGGCGGGCAGCCCCACCTCCGTCGGACCTCCCCCCTAAGCTGGACGCATCCGCTTCCGGTGAAAGGGGTCCAGGTGACGCGTCGCGACGAGATCGAGTGCTGGCTCACCGACATGGATGGCGTGCTCGTGCACGAGAACCAGGCTCTCCCCGGCGCGACCGAGCTGATCCAGCAGTGGCGTGACCAGGGCACGCCGTTCCTGGTGCTCACCAACAACTCCATCTTCACGCCGCGCGACCTGGCCGCCCGGCTGCGCACCTCCGGACTGGATGTTCCCGAGGAGTCGATCTGGACCTCCGCCCTCGCGACCGCCGACTTCCTCAAGTCGCAGGCGCCCGGCGGCAGCGCGTACGTCATCGGAGAGGCGGGCCTGACCACCGCCCTCCACGAGGCCGGCTTCATCATGACCGACACCAGCCCCGACTACGTGGTCGTCGGCGAGACGCGCAGCTACTCCTTCGACGCGATCACCAAGGCGATCCGTCTGATCGGCAAGGGCGCCCGCTTCATCTCGACGAACCCGGATGCGACCGGCCCCAGTGCCGAAGGCCCGCTGCCGGCGACGGGCGCCGTCACGGCCATGATCACGAAGGCGACGGGCCGCGACCCCTATGTGGTCGGCAAGCCCAACCCGATGATGTTCCGTTCGGCCATGAACCGCATCGGAGCGCACTCCGAGAACACGGCGATGATCGGCGACCGGATGGACACGGACGTCATCGCCGGCATCGAAGCCGGTCTCCACACCATCCTCGTCCTCACCGGGATCAGCGACCACGCGGAGATCGAGCGGTACCCGTTCCGGCCGGACGAAGTGCTGGGCGGCGTGGACGAGCTCGTGGTCCGCGACCCCGTCGAATCCGAGCTCTGACCAGCCCGCGCGCGGTCGGAGGGGGACCTGTGGACGAGATCGCGCGCATCCGCTCCGCGATCCGCGAGGCGGCCCGCGCGGCCTGGACGGCGCTTCGCGACGAGCGGCCTTCAGAAGACTTCTACTACTTCGGGCTGTGGACGACGGCCCTGGCGCACCGGCCGGTGCCTACGGCGTGCTCGCTCCAGGGGCTGCAGCGCGCGGTCGAGGACGCCCGCAGGCAGAGTCTCCCCCTGGGGGAGGACGACCTGCGGTGGAGCGTGAACGATTCGCCCTACGATCAGTTCGGCGACGAGCTTTTCGCCGGGATCGAGCCCCTCTTCGATGCGGTCGGGGATGCCTACGACCGTCCGCACGAGGTGAATCAGGCGCTGCTGGAGGCCATGGTCGGCGGGCTCGCCGACCTGGACGCTGAAGGATTCTTCGGGACGGGGCTCGAGCGGGAGTCCATCGTGCTGAATGTCACGCTGCCAGCCCATGAGCGGCCGGTGGATGCGCTGGAGTCGGCGCGCCGCCTCAATCCGCCGCGTGCGCTGGTCCGCTATGCGGCGGATCTGGTCTCGGAGGAGCGCGGCTGACGCGAGGGCCGCGCCGAATGCGGCGTGGCCGACCGGCGCCTGAGACTCAGGCGGCAGGTCCGGGGCCGGCCACCGAGGAGGTGAGCGGCTCACCGCCGGAGCGGTTGGCGAAACAGTAGTACGAGCGCTGGCCGTCCTTCCACTGCTGCTCCGTGGCCGGGTAGGAGCCGACGACCTGGAGGTCGGGATACGCGGCCGCGGCACCGAAGTCGATCACGCCTCCCGCCGTGCACAGGCCGGGAATCTGCTGGGCGAGGGCATCGACCCCGGGGTAGGGAGCGGCCGGGTCCGCCGACAGCAGGTTGGTGTAGACCAGTTGCGCCGCGTGCGGGGTCGCGCAGTCGACGACGGTGAAGTCCTGGGCCCAGACGTTGGTGAACGGCTGGATGCACTCGCCGCCGCCCAGCGCGTCCCACGGATGCACGCCGGGCCCGACAGCAGCCGCCGGTTTCGGAGTGACCGTCGGAGTGGGCGTGGGAGTGGGGGTCGGCTTCGGCGAGGGGCTGGCCGGGTGGGACGCCGTCGAGACCGGCACCGGCTGGGCTGCCCGGAACAGGGAGGGGATGCGGGTCCCGAGCGCGAAGAGCCCGATAAGCACCAGCACCACGGCGAGCGCCCCCGCCAGGGAGAACAGGATGCGGTTGTTGCGTGAGCCCCAGAGACCCGGTCCTGCCGGTCCTGCCGGTCCTGCCGGTCCTGCGGTCTGGATGCCCGTGGATGCGGAAGGCGGCAGCGGTCCCGCGGGCACAGCCGGATCAGCGAGGGCTGCGGGAGTGGACGGAAAAGGAGTGAACGCCTCGGTCTGTGGCAGGGTCGAACCCGATGGTGCGCCGGGGGTACGGGAAGACTCCTGAGCGCTGAAGGGCCGGGCGTCCTCCGGTGGCATGGTGAAGGGCGTCGTCGCGAGGAGTTGCGGCCCTTCCTCCTCGGCCGCCGGCTCGGGCTCGGGCTCCGCCGCCGGCTCGGGCTCCGCCGCCGGCTCGGGCTCTGCCGGCTCTGTCTCCGGCTCTGGCGCCGCCGCGGGCCAGGGCTCCGCTTGGCGTTCGGCTGGCCCAGTCGGGTGTTGGTCCTCGTCCAGCTCCTCGTCCACCGGCTCCTGGGCGACCACATCGCCGAAGAGTGCCGAGATCCCGTCGGCCTCGTCGTCGTCGCCCAGGTCATCGGCTGCATCGTCGACCGCGCCGACGGATGCTGCCGGCTCTCCGGCGGTAGCGGCGACCTCTGCGGTCCACCGCCCGAACGGCTGCGGTTCCGCCTCCGGCTCGGATGCGGCCGCGATGCTCTCCGCATCGATCGGACTCGTCGCCGGCGAGGGGACACCACCGAGGGTCACCTCCTCCTGCGCGGCCGGAACCGCCGGCTCGGACGGCAGGACCGGAGGCCCGTCTTCGCGCCTGGGCCGGAGCAGGGCGGCCCGTCCGGCCGCATCCAGCTGCTGGGTCGGAGTGTCGACTCCGGGCTCGAGCAACGCCGACGCGTCGAGGGGAGGGAGCACCGGCTGCTGCGTCGGCTCCGGCGTCGGGGTGACCGCCTCAGGGGGTGTCGACGGCGCCGGCGGGTGGGTGAACGCGGAGGGATCCAGCGGGATGATGCTCGTCGTGTCGCCGATGACCGAACGGCTGGAAGGCTTATCGGGTTCGGACGGGCCGAAGCCGAGCAGGGCAGCCAGCCCGTGACCATCCGCGGTGTCGTCCCCATCAGGGACGTCCGCTGCCGGTGAATCGAAGATCGTGCGGGGCTTCTCGTCCGAGGCCGGCGCGACCGGCGCTGCCGGCTCCGCGGCCGGGATCACCCACGAACGAGCGGGTGGCTCCTCCACAGGCGCGCCTACGGGTGGCTTCTCCCCTACCGGTTCAACCGGGGACGGCTCGACCGAGGACGGCTCAACCGGGGACGGCTCAACGGGCGATGGCTCAACCATCGACGGCTCGACCACCGCCGGCTCGACCACCGCCGGCTCGACCACCGCCGGCTCGACCATGGGTGCGCGGTACACCGGGGACACCAACGGAGGGACGATCGGAGGCTGCGGCGGCAGCACCGGGGGTGCGGCGGGCGCGGGCGGAGGCGCCGGAACATCCTCACTCGGAGCGGGACCGTCCTCGGAGTCCTCTCTGCCCGAATCCTCGACCGAAGGCGGTTCGACGAGCGGATCGCCGCCGGCGCCGGGCGTCAGGTTCCAGTTGAAGGCGACGGGGAATTCCGTCTGTGCGTCCTCGACCGCAGTCGGCTCCTCGAGCACGTTGCCGAGTAGGTCGTCGAATCCGGCTCCCGCACTCGGCCGCGGTGTCGACGGAGGAATCGGCCCCACAGGAGCCTGCTCATCCACCGGAGGCTGCTCCGCGACCGGCCGCTGCTCCGCTACGGGCGGACGCTCAGTCTCCGGCTCCTCCTGTTCTCGCCGCTCCGCGGGCGGCGTGACGTGCCTGCCTCCGGTGAGCTGCTGGAGCAACCAGTCGGCACTGCCCGCCTCCGGCTCGCCACCCGCCGTCGGCTCGCCGGCCGTCGGCTCGCTTGCCGCCCCCGGCTCGTCGTCCGCCGCGCCCCGCCCGCGCTCATCGGACACTACGCCAGCCCCAGGTCCTTCAGACCGATGGCGGCGAAGTACGGGTACCCGGCGGCCTCGATGACCTCACGTGCGCCGGTGTCCCGGTCGACGACGACGGCGACCGCAGCGATCTCGGCGCCCACCTTCGTGAGAGCCTCCGCGGCTTTGAGCGGCGAGCCTCCGGTCGTGGACGTGTCTTCGAGCACGATCACGCGCTTGCCCGCGAGGTCAGGCCCCTCGACCTGCTTTCCGCGGCCGTGGTCCTTCGGCTCCTTCCGGACGACGAAGGCGTCGTAGGAGAGCCCCTGGGCGGCCCCCTGGTGCAGGATCGCGGCAGCGACCGGATCGGCGCCCATGGTCATCCCGCCGACGGCGAACACGTCCGGCACATCGCGGATGAGATCGATCATCACCCGGCCGATCAGGGGAGCGACCCGGTGGTCCAGGCTGACCTTGCGCAGGTCGACGTAGTAGGTGGCCTTCTTACCGCTGGTGAGCGTGAAGTCCCCGTGGAAGACCGCTTCGGCGGCGATGTAGTCGATGAGCTGCTGTCGTGCGTCGGTCACACCCCGATTCTAGAGGGGAACACCCGGCCGCCCGGGAGTTCTCCACAGGGTCCGGATGCTCCACACATCGCCCACAGGATCGGGCGGCGTCAGCGGTGGCCGATACGATCGGGACATGCGCGTCGCCACCTGGAATGTGAACTCGATCCGCACCCGCGTGGTGCGGGTCGTCGACTGGATGGTCCGCGAGGACGTGGATGTGCTCGCCATGCAGGAGATCAAGTGCACCCCCGAGCAGTTCCCGTACGCGGCGTTCGAGGCGGCCGGATACGAGGTGGTCCTGCACGGCCTCAACCAGTGGAACGGCGTCGCCGTCGCCAGCAGGCTGCCGATCACCGACGTCACGATCGGCTTCCCGGACATGCCCGGCTTCCTGAAGGACCACGACGGCCCCGATCTGCCCAAGGAGGCGCGCGCGATCGGGGCGACGGTCGACGGCCTCCGGCTCTGGAGCCTGTACGTGCCGAACGGCCGTTCGCTCGCCGATCCGCACTATGTCTACAAGCTGGACTGGCTGGCCGCGCTGGCCGCCGACACGCAACGCTGGCTTGCGCAGGACCCGACGCTCCCCCTCGCCCTGATGGGCGATTGGAACGTCGCGCCGCTCGATTCCGACGTCGGTGATCCGGCCCTCGTCCCGGGCCTTTCCACCCACATCTCGCCGCCCGAGCGCACCGCCTTCGCGGCGTTCGAGAAGGCGGGCCTCACCGACGTCGTCCGGCCGATCGTCCCCGATGGCTACACCTACTGGGACTACAAGCAGCTGCGGTTCCCGCGCAATGAGGGCCTGCGCATCGACTTCATCCTCGGCTCGCGCGCGTTCGCCGACCGCGTCGTGGGCGCGAGCATCCACCGTAACGAGCGCAAGGGCGCAGCCCCCAGCGACCACGTCCCCGTGCTCGTGGAACTGGCGCCCGTCGCTGCAGCGGAAGACGACGACGACCGTCCGATGATCTTCGGCTGAGAGCGGGCCCGATCAGCTCCCGCCGATCCCCTCGGTGACCTGCACCGGGCTGTCGAAGTCGCGGTCCGAAAGCCGTTCGAGGGCGTCGATCACCTCTTTCGGCGCGCCCTGACCTTGCGCTGCGCCGACAAGGTCGGCCCTGCTCGCCGGGTAGTCGACCCCGCTCAGGTACTTCTGCACGTCGATCTGGATGGGCCGGTCGGCCATGGTGGTCTCCTTCCGTTGCTTTTTCCCTTGCTTTCCTGGATGAATCCATGCGTACGCCGATCTCGGCGGGTGGCAAGGCGTCCACCGCTTTTCGCACGATCGCGCTGGGAAGTCCAGGCCCTATCCCGATCGATTGTGCGGCCTAACGTCGCGTCTGATTGAGATGACGACGAAAGGAGCAGCGATGGCTGCAGTGACCCGATCCATCGACGTGAATGTGCCCGTTACGACGGCATACAACCAGTGGACGCAGTTCGAGTCGTTCCCCCACTTCCTCGACGAGGTGGAGGAGATCCGTCAGGTGGACGACACCACGAACCACTGGCGGGTGAAGATCGGAGGCGTCGAGCGTCAGTTCGACACCGTGATCTCGGAGCAGGTCCCGGACGAGCGCGTGGCGTGGAAGTCCGTGGCCGGCGACACCGAGCATGCGGGGGTCGTCACGTTCCACCGGCTCTCCGATCTCGAGACGCGGGTGACGGTTCAGCTGGAGTGGGCCCCGACGGACGCCGTGGAGAAGGTCGGCTCCGTGTTCGGCCTCGACGACCACGCAGTGAAGAAGGACCTCGAGAACTTCAAGGAGTTCATCGAGTCGCAGGGCACCGAGACCGGCGCGTGGCGCGGCGAGGTGGATCGCGGCGAGACGATCTGACCACGGCATGCGGCCGTCGCAGCCCGGACTCCGGGACTCGCGACGGCCGCATCCCTCTGTCAGCGCACCAGGTCGGCGGTGATGATCAGGTTGTCGGTGGAGGGCCGGCCATCCGGCCGTTGCAGGCAGGTGATCACGACCAGCCGTCCGGGCGTGTTCGCCCAGATGCCCGCGAACGCGGGCAGGTCGGTCTTGGTGACGATATGCGATTCCGTCACCCGGTACTGCGCCCCGGCGACGGCGATGGGCGAGCCCACCGGCACGCGGGAGCTTCCCCGGGCGAGGTCGAACAGGTAGTTGCCGGGTCCGACGCCGCCGCCGCGGATGGAGTGCATGACCACGAACACCGTTCCGGCGCCGGGATTCGCGGGAGTCGTGCCGATGTTGCGGATCCGGTACGCGTCCTGGAAGCCGGGCGGCGTGATGGTGTGGTCCACCTCGTTCATCGCCGCAAGCGGGACGTCGAGTCCGACTGCGGGGACGGAGAAGCGGTCGCCGGCTGGGGCGCTCACCTCCATCCGCTTCACGGTCGCGGGCGCAGGGACCACGTCCGGCTCGATGGCCACCCGGTTGCCCGCGAGGTCTCGGACGGTGTGGGCGGGGACAGCCGCCGTCGCCGCCCATCCGACGGCGCCGACTCCGATCAGGACGACCGCGACGCCGAGTGCCACGATGACGAGTCCGTTGCGTCTGGGACGTCCGTGCTGCTCGCTGCCCGGCTCAGACAGGGCGGTGCGTGCCGTGCGCATGGGTCGTCCTCTTTTCTGAAGCTGGGCGTTGGGATGCTGCCGGATCGGCGCATGCACATCCACACGCTGATGCGACACATAAGAGACGCGCTATCGCGCTACTTATGACGCCGCTTCAGAAAATATTTCAGTTGCCCTTCAACCTGACCACGAAGGCGGCCGACGGGAGGTCAGGCGTCGCCGGGCCGGTGGTCCGGCTCACCCCGTTCGACGATCGTGGCGGGGTCGACATCGTCCTCGGGCGGGACCGGGATGTCGCCCTGGTCGTCGGGGCCTCCGGTGCCGGGGAGGACCGACGGACCGGTGGACTCGTTCTGCAGCACCTCGGTCTCCCGCTCGCTCGACGGGCTGTACGCCCGGTCCCGGGCGGTCTGCTCGGCGTCGCTCGGGTGGTCGTCGTGTTCCGGCGATTCGGGGGCGTCCGGTGTCGCGTTCATTGGGGGGACGGTACGCGCACTCGGCGGACGGCCCAACCCCCTGGCGTGCACCGCCTCCCGGTGTTTCCTGGGGTCGAAACCGATGAAGGAACCGGAGGTCGATCCATGTCATTCCCCGAGCAACAGCAGCAGCCGCCCGGCAGCACCGAGGCGATGGAGCCGCGCCCCGACCACGGCGAGGAGAGCTACCGCGGGAGCGGGAAGCTCACCGGCAAGGTCGCGCTGATCACCGGAGCCGACAGCGGCATCGGCAAGGCGGTGGCGATCGCGTACGCGCGCGAGGGCGCGGACGTCGCCATCTCCTACCTCGACGAGGACCCCGACGCCGAGGACACCGCGAAGTGGGTCCGGGAGGCCGGCCGTCGCGCCATCCTCCTCCCCGGCGACGTGTCCGACCCGCAGCACTGCCGTGACCTCGTCGCGAAGACCGTCGAGGAGCTCGGCGGCATCGATGTGCTCGTCAGCAACGCGGCGTTCCAGATGACCCACGAGTCCCTGGACGAGATCCCGGACGACGAGTGGGATCACACGATCGCGACGAACCTGTCGGCGTTCTTCCACCTGGCCAAGGCGTCTGTCCCGCACATGAAGCCGGGGTCGAGCATCATCGGCTCCTCCTCCGTGAACTCCGATATGCCGTCGCCGACCCTTCTCCCGTACGCCGCGACGAAGGCCGCCATCGCCAACATGACGGCGTCGCTCGCGCAGCTGCTCGGCGAGAAGGGCATCCGCGCGAACAGCGTGGCACCCGGGCCGATCTGGACACCGCTGATCCCCTCGACGATGCCCGACAAGAAGGTCACGCAGTTCGGGAGCGACACCCCGCTCGGTCGCCCTGGTCAACCGGCCGAACTGGCGCCGGTCTACGTGCTGCTCGCCAGCGACGAGGGCTCCTACATCTCGGGAGCGCGCATCGCGGTCACCGGAGGCCGACCCATCCTGTAGCCGAACACCGAGCCGGCCGAGGTGCTACTGCCGGCCGGTGAACTCCTCCATGGAGTCGTAGACGCCGAAGACGCGCCCGGCAACCGCATCCCACGCCCGGGTGGGCAGGATGCCGCGGAGGGTCTTCGCGAGGCCGACGGTCCACGGGAGCATGAGCATCGGCCGGCCCGCGAGCATCGCCCGCCAGACGCGGTCCACGACGTACTCGGGAGTCATCATCGGGGTCAGCAGCGGTCCGCGGGCGCCCTCGAACATCCCGGTGTCGATGTAGCTCGGGGCGACGGTCGTGACCTTGACGTGCCCGAAACCCTGCTGCTGCAGCTCGATCCGGAGGCTGTCGCTCCAGCCGATGACCGCCCACTTGCTGGCGGCGTAGACGCTCATCCGCGGATTGGAGACCGTCCCCGCAGCCGAGGCGATGTTCACGATGCGCGCCTCGCGGCCGCTCTGCAGCATCCCGGACACGAACTCGCGCGTCACGTACATCGGGGCGAGCGCGTTCACCTGCATAGTCGGACGGGTGTCGTCTCCGTTGTCGTGCTCCCAGAAGTACTTGCCACGGACGATCCCGGCGTTGTTGATGAGGACGTCGATGCCGTCGAGCTCCTTGCGGACGGCCTGCGCGGTCTGCGCGATAGCGCCCAGCTCGGACAGGTCGACGACGTACGGAAGGACGGTGGTGGTGGGCCGTCCGGCGGCGGAACTCGGCGAGCGCGGCGGCGCTCCCCAGGCTGCGGCCGTGCGGCCGGCGAGCACTTCGTGCCGCAGCCGCTGGGTCACATCCTGGAGTCCCGCCTCGTCCCGGTCCCACAGCACGACCGCGCGCGCCCCCTCCAGGACCGCGCGCTCGGCGTAGAGCCGTCCCATGCCGGAGGCCGCACCGGTGATGAGCACGCGTGCGCCGCGGACCGTTCTCGCCATGTCCCTATCTTCGCAGCGTTACACCACAACGGGCCGGAAAGGGAGGCATGGACCCGGAGACCGAGGCGGCCCAGGGTGGAGGGAGCGACTATGGGCTCATCAGGGAGGCTGGGATGGCTGAGAAGAAGATCGTGATGCCGAGCGACGTCAGTACCGAGGTCGGCTGGTTCGACCGCTTCGCCGACAAGGCGTCGAAGGTCGCGAGCCGGGCCTGGTTCTTCGCGTTCTGCGTCCTCCTGGTGGTGATCTGGGCGCCCTCGTACTTCGTACTGAGGAGCGTGGACACGTGGCAGCTGATCATCAATACGGCGACGACGATCATCACGTTCCTTCTCGTGGCGCTGCTGCAGAACAGCCAGTCGCGCGCCGATCAGGCCATCCAGCAGAAGCTGAACGCGATCGCCGACTCGCTCTCCGACCTCATGGAGAGCCAGGACCTGCCCGACGACGCACGCGAGCTGCGTCAGGCGGTGGGACTGGAGAACTACGAATCCAGCGACGGCCGCTGACAGGCCATCCCGGTCGGCCGCATCCCGCCGGCGGCGCAAACCGGATGACATTCATTCATTGCGTAACCGCAACCACGGGTGGACACTATGTGCTGACGGCCCGATGCGGCGCCGACTCCTCCCGGAGGTGTGCAAATGACGGATGACACGATTCCCGTGCTGGTCAGAGGCTCGGGACTGAAACGACGAGGCGGGCTCTGGGGCGAATGCCTCGCGGAGTTCCTCGGGACCTTCGTGCTGATCGCCTTCGGCGACGGCGTGGTCGCCATGGCGGTGGCCGCCCTGCCCGGTTCCGGCCGTACGAGCGGCCCGACCACCTTCTTCCTCGGTTCCGGCGACTGGCTCCTCATCACCTGGGGATGGGCACTGGCCGTCGTCTTCGGCGTCTACGTGGCCGGTGGTGTCAGCGGCGCGCACCTCAACCCCGCGGTCACTCTGGCTTTCGCCGTCCGCCGTGGTTTCGCATGGGTGAAGGTCCTGCCGTACATGCTGTCCCAGCTGCTCGGTGCGTTCGCCGGCGCCGCACTCGTTCTCGGCGTGTACGTGGCCGCGATCAACACGTTCGATGCGGCGAGCAAGGGCCCCAAGACCAACGGGCACACGCTCGCGTCCTTCTCGATCTTCGCGACCTTCCCGGCGCCCTACTTCAAGGGCAACATGTGGGGTCCGCTGTTCGACCAGATCGTCGGCACGATGTTCCTCGTGATGCTGATCGTCGCGGTCATCGACCTCCGCAACACAGCGGTCAAGGCGAACCTCGGGCCGCTGATCGTCGGCTTCGCCGTCGCCGCCATCGGAATGTCCTACGGCGCGAACGCGGGCTACGCCATCAACCCGGCGCGTGACCTCGGCCCGCGGCTGCTGGCCTGGCTCGGGGGATGGGGAGACCTCGCGGTGCCGGGGAACGGGCCCTGGTTCAGCTGGTACCTCTGGGTGCCGATACTGGGTCCACTCATCGGCGGCGTGATCGGCGTGCTCCTCTACGACCTGTTCATCGGGGATGTGCTCCACGCCCGCCTGCTGCGCACCGGTCCGGCCGCTCCCGCGATGCCGGAGGCACCGCCGCGGCCCCCGGGGCCCGACACCACCGAGCCGCGCCTGCGACGCCGGACCTGAGCCGCCGGACCCGCACCGGCGGGAGCGTACGCTCCTGATCGATGACGACGGTCTACACGATCGGGCACTCGACACGCAGCTTCGACGAGGTGCTCGGGATGCTGCGCGAGAACGGCGTGACGGCGCTGGCCGACATCCGGCACTTCCCGTCGTCGCGCCGGCTCCCGCAGTGGAACCAGGAGGCGATCGTCGCCGCCCTGCCGCCCGACATCGAGTACCGCTGGCTTCCCAGACTCGGCGGACGCCGCCACACCCCTGCGGGCGTCACCAGCCCCAACGACTACTGGCAGGTGGCGGCCTTCCGGGCGTACGCGGACTACATGGCGACCCATGAGTTCGCCGAGGGACTTGCGGAACTGATCGAGCTGGCGGAGGTGCGCCGGCCGGCGATCATGTGCAACGAGGCCGTTCCCTGGCGGTGCCACCGCCGCCTCGTCACGGATGCGCTGCTCACCGCGGGCGTCGAGGTCTTCGACATCCTGTCGCCGACCTCCGTTCGTCCGGCCGTGCTCAACCCGCAGGCACGCGTGCTCGACGGGCACCTCGTGTACCCCGCCGCCGGCTAGCGAATCCCTGCGCTGCGCGGCCGTCTGGCGCACTTTTCCGCCGGAATGGACAAGAAAACGCTTGCGATCCCCGGATAGGCTCGTCTCATCCGCTCAATTTGCCGCGTGTACAGCGGCCGGCCAACGACGGGAGGTTCGTCATGTCTCAATTCGTCCAGCAGTTCCGTGCAGATGCGATTGTCGGGGAGCCCGAGGTCGTCGAGGACGGCCGCTCCGTCCGTGAGGTCGCGACCGACCCGGCCTGGCTGCGTCTGAAGGAGGCGGCCGTCGCCCTGCAGGGACTTCAAGCGAAAGATGGTTCGGTCGGGCAGGAATCCGACCGTCCGGCAGCCGCTGAGCACGTCCGCGCCATCGTCGACTCGATCGCCGCACTCGCACCGGCGTTCCCGCACGACGCGTCCTACCTCGCCGCGCTCCAGCGCGACTTCGGGCGCTGGGCGGAGGAGGGCTTCGGCATCCCCGACTTCCTCGACGCGCTGAACGAGTTCCAGCCGCAGCAGCACCGCGTGGATGGGCTCGGCCACCTGGTCGTGTTCCCCATGTACACGCAGAACGGCAGCCCCGACCGGTACGTCGAGGCGCTGCTGGTCGAGGTGATCTGGCCGGAGTTCGTCGCCGAGCTGGAAGCCGGCGACTACGGCAACAAGCTGTTCGTCGCCCTGCGGTTCGTGGACTTCACGCCCGGTTACGACACCAACTCGGCGGTGCTCTTCCCGGAGACCGTCGCGATGCGCGAGATCCCGAGGTTCACCTGGGGCGCGATCTTCCAGGACCGGGAGGCGGCCCGCTACCGCCGCGTGGTCCGGGCCGCCGCCGAGATCACCAAGCTGGAGCTGCCGGCGGACGCCGCCGCGATGCTGGACGACCAGCACCTCACGGAGGAGACCTTCGTGATGTGGGACATCATCCACGACCGCAGCCACATGCGCGGCGACCTGCCGTTCGACCCGTTCATGATCAAGCAGCGGATGCCGTTCTTCCTGTACTCGCTGGAGGAGCTGCGCTGCGATCTGACCGCGTTCCGCGAATCGGTGAAGCTGGAGCGCGAGCTCAGCGCGCTGCCCGAGGCGGAGCTCTCGGAGGCGCAGCGCGCCATCCGCGACCACGCTCACCTGGTGCAGTACGCCGTGATCTTCGACCGGATCTTCCGGTTCGCGATCACCGGCAGCCGCGTGCGCAACTACGACGGGCTGGGCGGTCAGCTCCTGTTCGCATGGATGCACCAGCACGGCGTCCTGCACTGGACGGACACCCGGCTCACCATCGACTGGGAGAACGTCCCGGAGGTCGTCATCGCCCTCAGCGACAGGATCAACGAGCTGTACTGGCGTTCGATCGACCGCCCCAAGGTGGCGCACTGGCTCGCCGCGTACGAGATGCTGACGCAGACTCTGACGCCGCATCCCGCATCCGTCTGGGCGCGGGGCCTGTCGGACGAGGTGCTCACCGGCGCGCCGAAGGGCTACACCGACCAGGTGCTGGATGACGAGTTCCCGCTCTCGATGTTCTACGAGGCACTGAACAAGAAGATGGCCGGCGTCATCGAGTCGACGGCGGGGATCACCGGCGCGACCGACACGGCGGCTGGCGCGCCCGGGGAAGCGGCATGACCGACGCAGCTGCGGCGGGCTCGGCGGCGGGCGTCGCCGGGCGTCTCGTGCTCATCGCCGGCGCGACCAGCGCGTCCGGCGAGGCTGTGGCCCGTGCGCTGGTCGCGGCGGGCGCCCGGGTGCTGGCGGTCGGCACCCGGGAGGAGTCGCTGGATGCGCTGCGCGCGTCCGTCCCGGGCATCGAGACCCGCGCCTGCGACCTCTCGGACGCGGATGCAGTGGTCGAGCTGGCGATGCGCATCCACCTGGAGTCCGGGCACCTGGACGGCCTCATCCACCTCGTCGGCGGGTGGCGCGGCGGTGGCGGCATCGCGGGGCAGAGCGACGAGGACTGGGAGTTCCTCGAGCGCGGCTTCCGCACCCTCCGCAACACGACGCGCGTCTTCTACGACGACCTGGTCGCGTCCCCAGCCGGTCGGCTGGCGATCGTCTCGTCGACCGCCGTCGAGAAGCCGTACCCGGGCGGCGCCAACTACGCGGCGGCGAAGGCCGCCGCTGACGCGTGGGTGCGGGCGATCGCGCAGGGATTCGCCAAGGAGGCGCCGCAGAGCGCGGCTACCGTGTTCGTCGTCCAGACGCTCCAGGGCTTGGAGGCGCAGCTCGGCGACGAGGTCGTCGCGCTCTGGGACGCGGCGGCCCTTGCGGTCAACGGCCGCCGTGTCCCCCTCGATCCTGCGAGGATGGACGGGTGACGCTCCGACTCCACGACCTCACCCTGCGCGGCTTCGCCTCGGACAACTACGCGGGTGTGCATCCCGAGATCCTCGACGCCATCGCTGCAGCCAACAGCGGCCACCAGATCGCCTACGGCGAGGACGTCTACACGGCGCGGCTGCACGAGGTCTTCGCCGAGCACTTCGGCGAGGGCGTCGAGGTCTTCCCGGTCTTCAACGGGACCGGCGCCAACGTCGTCGGGCTGCAGTCCATGCTCCCGCGCTGGGGCGCCGTGATCTGTGCGAAGACAGCGCACATCAACACCGACGAGGCCGGGGCTCCGGAGAAGGTGGCCGGCATCAAGCTGCTGGCCGTCGAGACGCCCGACGGCAAGCTGACCCCCGAGCTCATCGACCGCGAGGCGTGGGGCTGGGGCGACGAGCACCGGGCGCAGCCGCTGGTGGTCTCGATCACCCAGACCACCGAGCTGGGCACGGCTTACACGGTCGAGGAGATCCGCGCGATCGCCGACCACGCGCACGCACACGGCATGAAGCTGCACCTGGACGGCTCCCGCATCGCCAACGCTGCCGCCACGCTCGGCGTGCCGCTGCGGGCGTTCACGACGGACGCCGGGGTGGATGTGCTCAGCTTCGGCGGCACGAAGAACGGGATGCTGTACGGCGAAGCCGTCGTCGTCCTCAACCCGAAGGCCTCCGAGGGGCTCATCTACCTGCGCAAGCTGAACATGCAGCTCGCCTCCAAGATGCGCTTCATCTCGGCGCAGTTGATCGCTCTGCTCACCGACGACCTCTACCTCCGCTCGGCGGCGCACGCGAACGCGATGGCGACGCGCCTGCGGACGGCGCTCGAGGCGGGCATCGCCGACGGCAGCATCCAGGGCGTGGGGTTCAGCCAGGAGACGCAGGCGAACGGAGTCTTCGCGACGCTTCCCAGCGGTGTGGCGGACCGGCTCCGCGAGCACTTCCGCTTCTACGACTGGGATGCGGCGAACAACGAGGTGCGATGGATGTGCGCATTCGACACCACGGAGGCGGACATCGACGCCTTCGTCGCGGCGCTCATCCAGGAATTGCAAGCCGTCTAGTACGTTTGCCCCTCACATTGGGGCAGCCGGGGTACAAAAATGTCCTCCATTTGACCCACACGAACGGGCAACTTCGTGTAGTCTCAAAGAGCGCTGGAGGAACCCGAATATCCGCCGACGTAACCCCGAACGTATGCCGGGCCGTGAGAGAAACCCTAGTCTCCCACAGCCCGGCATCGTGGTTTAACCGGCAACTCCCATGGTGGCGTCCGGGCGGTCAGCGGGACGCTTGCGGGAGGCCGCGGCGCCGGCGAGCGGACGGCCGGTCGCTTCGCCGGATCGAGCAGGTGCCGACGTAGACGGAACGGCGTACCGTGCGTGGCATGACCGACACGCGAACCGCCGACACGACCGCGAGCGTCGCGCTCCCCGAGGCCGAGGTCGCGGGGCTGAGCGCCAAGACGCTGGCCCACGTCATCCACTATCGGCGCAAGACGTACGTGGCCAAGCCGTCCGAAGGCTACGCGCTGCTCAAGCGGGTGCGGACGCTGCTCCGCGACGGGACGACGGACCTCGTCCCCCTCGTTCATCGCGACGGATTCGTCTGGCTGGTGGTCGGCCCGAACATCCCGATCGCGATCGACGAGGTCGAGACCGACGCCGGCCACACCGAGAAGCACACGCTCAAGCGCCTCGGCCTGGACTGACCCCCTCGCTCTCGGGCGCTCCCCTTTCGCCGAAGTGCTCGTTGTTGCGGGCGACACGCCGCCCGGGTATGCAACAACGAGCACTTCGGCGAAAGGGGATGGACGGGATGCCCGGGAATTCCTCCGCGAACCATGTGTTTACATGGACATAGCCAGGCAATGGAGCCGACCCCATCCCCACCGAGCATCCCCTGGAGGAGCCCATGTCCATCGCCGAGGCCGCCACCCGTACCGCCGACACGTCCGCGCCACTGCTGACCACCCTCGCCGAGCGCTGGAGCCCCCGCGCGTTCGACCCTTCGGCCGAAGTGGATGACACCGTCCTGCGTTCGGCACTCGAGGCGGCGCGCTGGTCGCCGTCGGCCGCGAACACGCAGCCGTGGCGATTCATCGTCGCCCGCCGCGGGACTGCGGAGTTCGACACCATCGTCGCGAACCTCCAGGGCTTCAACCAGGCGTGGGCCGGAGCTGCCGCAGTCCTCATCGTCGCGGCCGCCGAGGTCGTCGACGCAGAGGGCCGCGAGCGCCGCTGGGCCACCTACGACCTCGGGCAGGCCGTGGCGCACCTCACCATCCAGGCCCACCACGACGGGCTGTACGCACACCAGATGGGCGGCTTCGAGCCGGAGGGGCTGCGTCAGGCGTTCGACCTCGACGAGCGCTTCGAGCCGGTCTCCGTCACCGCGATCGGTGTGCTCGGCGACCCGGACTCGCTGCCCGATCCGCTGCGCGAGCGCGAGTCGGCGCCGCGCAGCCGTCGTCCGCTGGAGGAGATCGTCCGCTACCACGGCTGACGCCGCCGCGCACTCGTCACCAGCGCACCGTCGGCCGGCGGGCCGGCGGTCCTGGGGGCCGGCGACGACCTACGGACGCACGAGCGTCTTGATGGCGCGCCGCTCATCCATCGCGGCATACGCCTCCGCGATGTCGGTCAGCGGAAGCTCCAGGTCGAAGACGCGGCCCGGCTCGATCGCGCCGGACCACACATCCGGCAGCAGGTCCTCGACGTAGTTGCGCACGGGAGCGACGCCGCCGTTCACCCCGATGTTGCTGCTGAACAGCGGGCGCACCGGGAGTTCGGGTCCGCCGTTCGGGACGCCGACGTAGCCGACCATCCCGCCGGGGCGCGTGGAACGGATCGCCTGATCCATCGACTCCTTGGTGCCCACCGCCTCGAGCACGCAGTCGGCGCCGATGCCGTCCAGCAACTCCACGACAGCGGCGACCCCGGCGTCGCCGCGCTCGGCGACGATGTCGGTCGCGCCGAACTCGCGGGCCAGCGCCTGGCGGCTCTCGTGACGGGACATCGCGATGATCCGGGATGCGCCGAGCCGCGCCGAGGCGAGCACTGCGCAGAGGCCGACCGCGCCGTCACCGACGACGACGACCGTGCTCCCCGCCGTGACGCCGGCCGAGACCGCGGCGTGGTGGCCGGTGCCCATCACATCCGACAGCGTCAGCAGGCTCGGGATGAGGTCGGCGCGCGGGTACTCGGGCGTCGCGACCAAGGAACCGTCGGCGTGCGGGACGCGGACGTACTCGCCCTGGCCCCCGTCGGCGAAGCCGCCGTTGCGGTCGTCCGCTCCCCACCAGCCGCCGTGCAGGCAGGACGTGCTGACGCCGTTCCGGCAGTTCACGCACGTCATGTCGCAGTCGTAGAACGGAGCGATCACGAAGTCGCCCGGCTTGATCTTCTGCACGCCAGGGCCGACCTGGTCGACCACGCCGACGAACTCGTGGCCGATGCGGCGGGGTTCCCCCGTGGGGACCACCCCGCGGTAGGGCCACAGGTCGCTGCCGCAGACGCAGGCGGCGACCACCCGGACCACGGCATCGAGGCCGTCGGCGCCGGGGCCGGTGTACAGGACGGGAGCGGGGACCTCTTCGAGGCGCACATCGCGCTCCCCGTGGATGACAGCAGCACGCATGCTCAGAAGCCTACGCGTCCGGCGGGTCCGGCCGTCACTCGCGGACGGCCGACACCGTCAGGTGGTCGTTCTCCCTGTCGAGGTCGACCCGCACCAGATCGCCGTCCCGGACCTCGCCGGCCAGCAGCTCGGTCGCGAGCCGGTCCTCGATCTCGCGCTGCATCAGGCGGCGCAGCGGCCGGGCGCCGTAGATGGGGTCGTACCCGCGCTCGGCCAGCCAGGCCCGCGCATCCGGTGTGACGGCCAGCTCCAGGCGCCGCTCGGAGAGCCGCAGCATCAGCCGGTCGATGCCCAGCTCGACGATCTCGCCGAGCTCCTCCTTGCTCAGGGCCGAGAACACGACGATGTCGTCGAGGCGGTTCACGAACTCCGGCTTGAAAGCCTGCCGGACCAGCTGCAGCACGGCCTCCTCGCGCTCGGTCGCGTTCAGCGTCGTATCGACGAGGAACTGGCTGCCGAGGTTCGAGGTGAGGACCAGGATGGTGTTGCGGAAGTCCACGGTGCGGCCCTGGCCGTCGGTGAGGCGGCCGTCGTCCAGAACCTGCAGCAGCACGTCGAAGACCTCGGGATGCGCCTTCTCGACCTCGTCGAGCAGGATCACGGAGTACGGACGCCGGCGCACGGCCTCGGTCAGCTGACCGCCCTGCTCATAACCGACGTAGCCGGGAGGCGCTCCGACGAGACGCGAGACCGAGAACTTCTCCCCGTACTCGCTCATGTCGATGCGGACCATCGCCTTCTCGTCGTCGAAGAGGAACGCGGCG
>NZ_JBNDHX010000048.1:0-27478 GCF_056755275.1 Leifsonia sp. HAY1-4F | reverse complement strand
GGTCACGCCGATCTGCCAACTCGAGGTGAGTGCCGGACGGCGGTTGAGCGGGGTCGGACCCGGCACGGTGCTGAGCCGGGTGCCGGCTGGAAGCGCGGGATGCGGCGCATCCGAGTCCGGGGACCCGGGCCGCAGCACGTCGCCGGAGAGAAGCGCGCGGCCGGCATGTCCGCCGAACCCGCCGAGGGTGAAGGTGGAGGCGCTCCCCAGATAAAGGGGAACGTCGATTCCGCCGCGCACGGCGAGGTACGTGCGCAGGCCCGGTCCGGCAGTCGTCCCGAGCTCGAGCGTGGAGTCGGCGGGGATGGCGATCGGCTCCCACAGCCCGACCGGCTCGCCGTCGAGGAGAGCCGGGATGGGCGCACCCGCGAGGGCGATCAGGGTCGGCGCCGTGAAGCGGAGGGTCGGGCCGGTCGCCGTGATCTCCAGGGCCGGTGCGCCGGCCGGGTTGCCGACGGCGAGGTTCGCCTCGGAGAGCGAGACCGCATCCATCGGGCCGCTCGGGGGCACGCCGATCTGCCAGTAACCGACTCGGCCGGGGAGGTCCTGCACGGTCGTCATCGCGCCCGCTTCGATCACCTCGATGCGCGGATCGGGGTCGGCGGTGACATCGAGGGTCGACGTGGAGTGGGTGGCCGAGCGCAACGTCAGGTCGTCCGTCAGCGAGCGGAGCAGGCCGAGGTTGGTGACGACTCCGTCGACGCGGCTCGCATCCAATCCCTCCCGCAGCAGGTCGAGCGCATCCTCGCGGGTCGGCCCGGCGGCGATGACCTTGGCGAGCATCGGGTCGTAGTAGGGCGACACGTCGAGTCCGGTCTCGATCCAGCCGTCGACGCGCACGCCGCTCAGCGCAGGAGCGCCGAATCCCGGGAAGACGGCCTGCGTGACCAGCCCGGAGCTCGGGAGGCCGTGATTCGAGGGGTCCTCGGCATAGACGCGCGCCTCGAACGCCGATCCGGAGGCCTCGAAGGCCGTCGTGAAGATCGCAGGGTCGACTCCGTCGGCGCCATCGCGGGCGAGCCGCAGCATGAGCTCGACGAGGTCGACGCCGTACGCCTCCTCGGTCACCGGATGCTCGACCTGCAGGCGGGTGTTGACCTCCAGGAAGGAGGCCTCCTCGCGCAGCGGGTCGTACACGAACTCGACGGTGCCGGCCGACCGGTAGTCAACGGAGGCGGCGAGCGCCTGCGCCGACTCGTGCAGCTGCCGGCGGATGCGATCCGGAAGCGCCGGCGCCGGCGCCTCCTCGATCACCTTCTGGTTGCGGCGCTGCAGGGAGCAGTCGCGGTCGCCGATGACGGCCACCCGCCCGTCTCCGGCGCCGAACAGCTGCACCTCGACGTGACGCGCGGGTCGCACCAGCCGCTCGAGGAAGACGCCGGCCAAGCCGAAGTTCTTCTCGCCGAGGCGGGTGACCCGATCGAATGCGTCGCGCACCTCCTCCACGGTGCTGCAGGCGTGCATCCCGATGCCGCCCCCGCCGCCGGTGGCCTTGAGCATGACCGGCAGGCCGATCCGCTCGGCGGCGGCCACGGCCTCGTCGGCATCGACGAGAAGGCCCGTGCCCTCGAGCATCGGGACACCGGCGAGGGACGCGAGCTCGCGGGCGGTGTGCTTCTGGCCGAAGGCGGCGATCTGGTCGGGCGTCGGCCCGATGAACGCGAGGCCCTCCTGTTCGACCCGCCGGGCGAAGTCCAGGTTCTCCGAGAGGAAGCCGTACCCGGGATGGATGGCGCCCACGCCCAGGCGGCGGCAGGCCGCGAGGATCGCGTCGATGTCGAGATACGACTCGCGCGCCGGCGCCGGGCCCAGTCGCACGGCCTCGTCCGCTTCACGGACGTGCGGGGCGGCCCGGTCCGCGTCGGAGTACACCGCGACCGTCCGGAGTCCCAGGTCGCGTGCGGTGCGGATGATCCGCCGGGCGATCTCGCCGCGGTTCGCGATCAGGACGGTGTCGAAGGCGCTCATGCGGCATCCGTTCGGGTGGTCGGTGCGGTGACGATCATCCGCAGCGGCGTGCAGTTGAAGTCGTTGCAGGGATTGTTCAGCTGGGGGCAGTTGGAGACGATGACCAGCACATCCCGCTCGGCCCGGATCGCGACGCGCTTGCCGGGAGCCGACAGCCCGTCCACGATCCCGAGGGCGCCGTCGGCCTCGACGGGCACGTTCATGAACCAGTTCAGGTTCGAGACGAGGTCGCGCGCGCCGAGACCGTACCGGGAGGCTTCGGCGAGGAAGTTCTCACGGCATCCATGCTGGTACTCGGTGTGCTGGCCGTAGCGGAGGGTGTTCGACTCCTTGGAGCACGCGCCGCCGATCGTGTCCTGGCGGTCGATCTCGTTGGCGACCACCGTCATCAGCGGGTGCCCGAGGTTTGACCGGAGGACGGACCCCTCACGGATGTAGGCGTTGCCCTGCCAGGCGAGGGTGTCCGGCACCGAGTAGCGCTCGTCCGTTTCGTGCGCGTCGTAGATCAGGCAGTCCGCCGATTGGTTGCCGCCGACATCCACGATGGTGAGGACGTGACCGGCCGGGACGATCGCCGACCAGGGCGCGAGGGGAGCGACGGTGTCGTCGCGGACGACGGCTCCGGCGACGGCGGGGCCGGCGGGGTCGAGCACGGTCCCGTCGGCGAAGGGCGGAGCGACGGGGACGGTCGTCCGCAGGGTGCGGTCGCCCGCGGTGCGGACGGTGGTCGTGATGGTCATAGTCCTCGCGCCTCCGCGTAGTCGATCGAGTTCAGGTAGGCGCGGTTCAGCTCGGGCGAGGAGGTGAACCGCGGGTCGTGCTCGCCGGTCGGAGCTCCCCGCCAGGCGTGGATGCGCAGCGGCCCGACGACGTAGTCCTCTTCCGGGTCGAGTGGATGCGGCACGTTCGCCACCAGGACGAGGAGCGGCAGCTCCGCGATCGGCTCGACGAAGGTCCCGGGACCGGCCGAGCCGACGAACGTCAGAGCCCCGTCCTCCTCGACCCGTACGCCCTGGAAGAAGGAGACGCTCGGCGGGAGGTCCCGGGGCGTCAGCCCGTGCTTCGCCGCCGCGAGCGTGAACAGGGCCCGCCCCGACGGTGACGGCCCCTGCGGAGCGGACGATCCGTACTTCTGGGCCGAGAACGCATCCGTCGTCGTGCCGCAGAAGGCGTCGTGCCGCCCGGAGGTGTCCGCCGAGACCGTCGCGAGGATGCGGCCCTCGCCGGAGAGCAGCGGGTGCCCCTCCCCGAGGTACGCCTGCCAGGGGATCTTCAGCGTGTCGGCGACATTGAGCCGTTCCCACGGCTCCAGCGCGTTATAGAGGAGGACGTTCGCGCACGCGAGTCCGCTCGGATCGTCGAAGCGGATCCGCGTGCCCCGGGCGAGCACCTTGTGCGTGTAGCCCCCGGGTGCGATCGTCTCGGCCCAGGTGAGCGCGCCGGGGTCGACGCCGCCGGGGATGTGCGGCGACGTCGACGCCGGCCGGAACGGCCGGTGCTCGGAGGTCAGGGCGGCCTGGGCCCGGGCGTCCGCCTGCGACGCGCACACTGTCGGTCTGGTGGAGGTCGGCGAGGGAGGGCATGGTGCGGGGTTTCCTATCCGTGCTGTCGATCAGGCGGTGCGGTTGGTGCGATGTCTCAGGCGAGCGACTGTCTCAGGCGAGCGACTCGGCGACCGAGCCGCCGGGCGCGGGCGTGTCCGCCACGACCGGCATCTCGGCTGTCACCGGGAGGTGCCCCAGCTGGATCGCGCTGTCGCGGGCGCGGTTGCGCAGGTGCACGAGGTAGCCCGCCACGAGGGTGACGCCGATGAACAGCACGGCGCTCCACTGCAGCCACCACGTCTTGCCGGTGAGGTCGTAGATCTCCGGGCGGGGCCAGGCGAGGTTGACGATCATCCCGACCTGGTAGAGCACCGCCACGATGTTCAACGGGATGCCCCAGCGGCCGAGCGTGAACGTCCGCTTGCCGCTCTCATCCACGCCGGACGGCATCCCGGCCCCGCCCTTGCGAAGCCGGGTGACGAGCAGGGGAACCGTCACGCCGAGGTAGGCGATGTAGAGCATGGCGATGCAGAGGCTGGAGAGAGCGGTGAAGATCGCGCTCTGGCCGAAGTTGATCGCGAGGGCCAGTGCCGCGCCCACACCGACCACGATGCTGGTGGCGATCGGGGTCCCGGTGCGCGGCGACACCTTCGCGAGTGTCCGCCAGAACGGGAGGGACCGCTCGCGCGCCATCGAGTACAGCATCCGGGAGCCGGAGGTCTGCACCGCGAGGGTGCAGGCGAACACCGCGACGACCACGGCGACCAGGATGAGCCGGCCGAGCACCGGGCCGAGCCGTTCGGTGACGACCCAGGCGATGCCGCCGGCCGTGAGCTTTCCGTCCGTGAGGCTGGGCGCGGAGACGAGTGTCGCGACGATCAGCAGCGCACCGCCCAGTCCCGAGACGACGACCGCTCGCACGATGGTCTTCGGGATGGTGCGGCGCGGAGCATGGGTCTCTTCGGCCAGTTCACCGGCGGAGTCGAAGCCGACGAGGACATAAGCCGCCATCAGCGAGGACGCCAGCCAGGCCCAGATGTACGGGCTGTCGCTGGGCGCCGCGCCCTGCGTCGTGAAGACGACCGACGCGCTCCGCCCGGGCAGGAGGAACAGGGCCACGACGACGACGGCCACTCCGATGATCTCCACGAGGACCCCGACGCTCGTCGTGATCGCCATCAGCCGCACGCTGACGATGTTCACGAGCGTGGTGATCGCGAGAAGGATGAGGCCCAGCACGACCGCGTTCTGGGCGCCGGTGGCCGAGGTGAGCGACGGGTCCGCGCCCGGCCCGCCGACGATCTGGAACCCGTCCCAGATCGAGGGGAGCACCGCCTGCACCGCGATCGCGGCGACGGCGACCGTCAGGATCTGGGCGATGATCATCACCCAGCCGGTGAACCAGCCGAACGTCGTCCCCGCCATCCGGCTCGACCACTGGAAGATCGCGCCGGAGATCGGCCAGCTCGCCGCCAGCTGCGCGAAGTTCAGCGCGACGAGCAGCTGGCCCGCGAAGACGAGGGGCCACGTCCAGAAGAACGCCGCCCCGCCGAAGCCGAAGCCGAGCCCGAAGAGCTGGAAGACCGTGGTGAGGATGGAGACGAACGAGAAGCCCGCCGCGAACGACGAGAAGGAGCCGACACCGTGGCGCAGCTCCTGCGCGTAGCCGGACGGGGGAAGCGGTTGTGGATCGAGAGCACTCATGGGAACACCTTCCGCAGGTGGAGCATCCAATACCTGTCAAGTGACAGGTGCGTTGATGCAATGCTCGATGCCCGCCGTTGCCCCCCGATTACTCGCGTGTTAAGTTCAGGTTTCGTAGCATGCGATCGGGAGGACCTGCATGACCGACAGCCACGTACCATCGTTCGAGCTTCTCGCGGCCCACTTGCTGGAGGACCCTGACCTGGATGTGTCGGTCACCGCGACCGGCCTCCACGTGCACGGGCGGCTCTTCGCCTACCTGGATGGGACCGAGCTCGCCGTCGACCTCCCGCAGCAGCGCGCCGACGACCTCGCGGAGCGTGGAGTCGCCACCTTCATCGCGGCCGGGCGCAGCGAGGCGAAGGGCGCCTGGGTGCGGATCACCGACTCCCAGGACTGGCCGGAGCTCGCCGCCGAGGCGCACCAGTTCGTCGGGGAGCCTGCGGTCGGGAAGGACTCGTGACGCACGCGGGCGACGGTTCCGCGCCCCCGCCCGGCTGGTATCCGGACCCCTACGGCTCCGGAGTGCTCCGCTGGTGGGACGGCATCCGCTGGAGCGAGCAGCTCGCTCCGGCGCCGTATCCCGGCGCGAGCTCCGGTGCACCGTACGTGACCCCCGAGCGTCGGCAGCTTCCGCCGGACACCCCCGTCTACACGGTGTGGATCTGGCTGGTCGCGCTGCTGCCGCTGCTCGTCGGCATCGAGCTGTTCCTCATCCATCCTCAGCTGAGGTTCCGGGTGACACCGGACGGTTCCGCGGTCATGAACCGGGACCCGATCGCGATGCTCGGCGGCCCGATCTACTTCGTGGTCATCGCCTTCTCCTGGCTGCTGCAGGCCGCGATCGTGGTGTCTGCGTGGCTGGACTACCGCGAGTTGGGGCGCCGGGGCGTCGACCGTCCCTTCCACTGGGCGTGGGCGTTCCTCGCGACCGTCGTGTACCCGATCGGCCGGACCGTCATCGTCCGCCGCGTGGCCGGTGGCCGCGGGGCCGCGCCCATGTGGGTCTCGATCGCCGTCGCCGCGGTGACGATCGTCCTCGCGACGATCTGGTCCGTCATGCTGGTCACCCAGATGCTCGACACGATCACCCAGCACCTGCCCGCCGGCACCTGACGACCGGATTCGGGTCGGCCGGGATCGTCCGTTATGATGGCTCTCGTGCGTCCGCTCGCGGTCGCGCTGGAGACGTCGCATAGTTCGGCCTAGTGCACCACCCTGCTAAGGTGGAGTCCCCGTAAGGGGACCGAGGGTTCAAATCCCTCCGTCTCCGCCAATAAACGTGCTGGTCAGCGGTGTTTTTTAACCTGCCGAGTCGGCTAGCCCCCACACAAACCCCACAGGCTTCACGGTCTATGTGGGGCGTCCGACATCCAATGGCTCGACAAATGGCAACATTGTTGGCTCTTGTGAAGGCGGCCCGCACGCGTGGCTGAGCCCTAATCGGTCAGCCCAGCGAAGTCGCTCCGTTCGTAGTAGAGGTTCAACGCCTGCTCGAGGAATGTGGTAATCAAGCCGGCAGCCTGGCTCAGTTTGTGGCGATCCGGGATGCTGACTCGGATGTGCCCAACGGTGGCCTCAACCGTGCGAAGCCTGGCGATATGTGCGCGCTCCCCATGAGCGAGCCCACTGAGATCAAACCAAAGCCGGACGGCCCCGGCGTCGGGGTTGTTGGCCAACGTGTACCACGGCTCCGATTCGATGCCCTCCGCGATGCTCGTAACATCGGCTTGCAGTCCTGAATCGAACTCGACGCCGACGGATGCGAACTCGGCATCAATTGCGTTCAACGCGGCTTTGGCTGCGCGGGCTTCCGCGACGAGTTGATCACGGGAAGCGCGCGTCGGATTCCGTCTGATCGCCTTTGTTGCACTGGTCGCCGCCTTTTGAGGGCCGGTTCGGGCGGCCACCCAAGCACGCTGCATCCTCGTCACCGCTTCGTTCGGGGTAAGCAACCAAATCGCATGGAGCGCGTTGTCAAAGGCGGACCTCAGCAAGACGTAGTCGGCGGGTACATGAAATTGGTCCATGTCCCACAAACTACCCACTGCAAGCACAGCGTCGAACGCGTTATTTATCAAACCAATCGACTGCGCGTAAACGCCGTTCACCCCCGGCACTGTCGCTTCATCGGCAGCGTATGCGGTGGTCGAGTCTGGAACGGTCTGGATCGACTGTTGAAACCGTTCCAGCAAAGATCGCCAGTATGCAGCCGTCCGCTTCAGCAGGTCGACATCGTCTACAGACTGGACCACAGTGGCCTCTTCAGTGCTTCGTCATCCTGAACATTGCTGAAACCATAGGCCATCTGCGCTGCGTGGTTCAGGAAGGCGACGAACTTTCGCATTTGCGGGGCAGCGGCATGCCGAAAGTCGATCGAGACCGGCAGGGCGAGCTAAATGCGCCCAGTGCTTGTCGGTCCGCTCTTGGCATTCCCAATCCACCCAGTCTGCAATCTCTGCTCTTTGGGCTGTACCTTGCGGTCGCTATGGCTAGCAGGTCGCGATCACGGGGTTCCCATCCACGACCAGGGCGTGCTCTTGACCCAGATCCTTCGAAAGGCGGTCTCGGCTGCCTCTCTCTGACTTGCGGTCTGGTTCGCCTTTGACTTTGAACAGTGGCGACGCGACGGGCGACGCGAAGCTCCTCGAGCAACGGTTGAGCAGGTCACGAACGTCAGTAGCGAATCAAGCCTGAATATGCCTGTTTCGGACGGCAAGGTGGCTCAGGGCATGACGACGCCGTCGTGAACGATTCAAGACTTGACGTACCTGTGTTTCCTGACCGGATCGCTGGCCACGGCTAGGGTCGGGTCATGGAATATGACGCCCGATTCGGTAGCGCTTCACTTAGTCAGCTGGCGGACCTGCTCGGCGAGAGCGAAGAGCAGGTTCTCGCCGACGCGATCAGTCGCGTGGGCGATGGTGCAGCCGTCCGTGGCTGGCTGAGGCCCGATGCAGTCTCGGCGGTGCTTTCGGATTTCACTCCGCCGAAGCCACTGCAAGACGCCGAGCCGCTAATCATCAAAGCGTTTCGACAGGCAAAAGAAAGCGATAAGTCCGAGTGGACATCGATGGCGATTCCCGTATTCAAGAATCGGATGCTCCAGCTTTCGTCGAAGGGGTTTCGGGAGGCTGATTTTGGTTCGCCCAACATTTGGCACTTCGTCACACTGTTCCCCGACCTAATCGCGACGGAAGGCGTGCGTCCGCACGAGCGGATAAGGATGATGGAGCCGTCGCGCATTCAGCCCGACGAGCGAGAGCAGCCGGCCGCACTTGATCCGGTGGGACTTGGGCGTATCCGGCAGGACCTCTGGCGAGCATTGTTCGACTACAGCTCTAACGAGGTATTCGTTTGGGACGAGGCTGCCGGCCGAGCCCGCGTGCGCACTGACTCGGATTCGGACTCGCTGCCGATTGTTCCAACCATTTCGGCAGCCGATATGGACAAGCTGCGGGCAGAGTTTGTGAGTCTTCAGGAGAAAGTCTCCGATTACGACGCTGGCCGACTCGACGAGTGGGCTGCTCGTGGGGGCCCCACAGTGGCTCTCCCGAGGTTCTTCCGAGGGCTGTGGAACGCGCACCTCAAGAGTCACGCCGCAAACACGCTCCGAGCGTTCTTCCTGAGCGAGAACCTCGATGTACCTCATGACCTGATAGCGAGGGCTACCGCGTCCGTTGAGCCAGAGCGCGAAGTTGAGCGCGTCCGACGCCTGGCGCACCGTTATGTCGACGCGATGACCGCAGACGAGTTGTCGCGTCTTTCGTTCGAGATCGCAGTGGTGCTCCGCGTTCAGCTTCATGGGGAAGGGCGGTTGGTATGACCGCTTTGGGGGTCTGCATCGTGGCGCCCCCCGCGTCTGGTGTCCCCGGTGCGTGCACGTCGGCCCAAGCGCGCTGGATTGCCGAGTTGCGTGGCATCGCGTCCGTCCGGGGACTCAACGCCATCATCTTTCGTACGATTCCCCGTTCGAGCCAGAGGCGCGATGAGCCCGGGCGGCGGCTTTACGTCCTCGAACCATGGGATGCCGATCGCCTCTACAAAATGATCCATCGAGGCAGCTACGCAGTTTTTCAGGCTGGCCCAGCTCGCGTACGGCTCGACCCCATCCGAGAGCTCTCATCCGCGACGTCGATCGCGTTGGCGAGGCTCGTCCGATACAAGAGTTACTTCGCTCAATTCGACGGCCATACGTTGCCGACGGAGTTGTATGCGCAGTTTGATGCGTGGGTTGACATGGTCCACATAGACACACCTCGCGACTGCAGAGTTCTCCCACTCCATATGTTTGCACCGGGCCGCGACTGGCCAAATCTGACTCCGGTCAGCGGGCGAGAAGAATTCGAACGTGTGTATGGCAAGCCAAGCCATCGCGAAGACGAGGATCTCCGGGCCTGGCGTTCCCCTACCGCGATGCACGGCCAGGAAGCTTTAGTTGTTGCGAACTACGCGTTGCCGACGGGATTCCATTGGGATGTCAACGCAGCTCGGACGGAATCGCGTATCGCATCGCTCATCGAGCGGTGGAAGTTTCCGCGTAATTCGTACGCGAACATAAGTCCGGACGGACATATCCGCGGCGGACAGAGTAGCGGCGTGAGTGCCCGCAGGGAGGGAGTCGCTCCGAGACCACCGGAACCGGAGCCACATCCTCGTACCAGATCGACGCGTCGCCGGAAGCGCCCTGACGGAAAAAGCCGATAGTTGCGGATTCTCAGGATGGCAACGTAATCTTGGAGGCGATCCGGCCTGCTTGCAGGTTGGAAGGACGGCGCGGACTGATCCCCGCGCCTGAAGACACCAAAAATAGACGAACGCGAGCAAGCCCCGGTTGTTTCGAGCCCTGAATGCTATTCAGTCGTGGCCGGGAGGACCTCGCGTAAGCGTAACTGCCGCTGTTGGTTGTCCGGGATAGGCTCGATCTATTCTTCAAGTGCCCCGCATTTTGCGGGGCACTTGCGATTTGGGCCCCGGCCATGCGGGCGCAGCACTTTAAGTTTCACTCCTCGGGCGCTAACCGGCTCCAGTGCTGCCGTGCGGCCTGCAGCGCTTCAGCTGACGGCTCGGCGTTCCATGACTCTCTCTTGGTCTCTTGGATACGCGGTTTGGCCGGGCAACCAGGCGTCCGGAACTCGCGCTCCTGCCTGGCTGTTCGAGCCGCGCAATCCGATAAGCAACCCGCAACAAACACTGTCGGCCAGGATGCTTTCGTTGCTCGCTTCAAGACGACGCTCACTTGTACGCGCCGCGCAGGCCAAGCCCCCACAGAAACCCCACAACTGTACTAACCGGGGGTGGTGCAATGTAATCGAAGAAGCGCAGAATCCCGCGGTTCCACTGCATTCTCGAGGCGGACTAAGGAGCGCCGTCAGGGTTCAAATCCCTCCGTGCCCGCCAATAAATGCCGATCACAGGCAATTTCTTCGGCTCGAATCAGTGCTATTCGAGCTCTTTCCGCTTTCAGCAACTGCTCTCCAGGAGAGCGCTGGGACAGCGGGATTGTCGTGCTTGCCCACGCTGCCGGCCAAGCAGGGTGTACGAGATCGCAAGTGCCTATGCTCGGAGCATGCTTGATCTTCATCGGCTGATCCTGCTCCGTGAGGTGAAGCTCCGCGGCAGCATGTCCGCGGCCGGGCGCGAGCTCTCCTACAGCCACTCGGCGATATCACAGCAGCTCGCACTCCTGGAGAAGGAAGTTGGCGTCGCCCTGCTCGAGAAGGTCGGACGGAACGTAAAGCTCACCCCAGCAGGGGAAGAGTTGGTCCGGAACACTGACGCGATTCTCGCGGCGGTCGAACGCGCGGAGGCGGATCTCGCATCCGCACACGAGCGCCCACAGGGGATCGTCGATGTCGCCGCGTTCGCAACGATCAGCCGCACGGTGATGCCACAAGCGCTGGCTGCGCTCGCGAGGGACTATCCCGGGCTCGACGTTCGATTGCGCCGGCTCGACCCTGAAGAGGCAGTGGTGCGCCTCGCTTCCAGGCAGGTCGACGCCGTCATCACGGACGCCTATCCGGGCACCGAGCGCGAGGCAGCGGGCTTTCACACGACAGTGCTGGGTGACGACCCGATCAGGGGGTACCTCCCTGTGAATGTCGCGGACCCTTCGATGGACGTACTTCGGACGGTCCGATGGGTGATGGAGCCGAAGACAGCGGCTTCGACTCAGTGGGCCTTGCGGGTGTGCCGCGAACGCGGGTTCGAGCCGCTCGTGGCCTATGAGTCGTCCGATCTGCTCTTCCATCTGAGAATGGTGGAAAACGGCCTCGCGGCGGCGTTCATTCCGGACATCGTCGTTCGTGAGGCGGGGTCGCCCCTCACTCCGAGCGACGCGCTTCCGACAGACCAGCAGCGGAGCATCCTTTTCCTGGTCAGAGCCGGTTCCGAGCATCGACCCGCCCTGATCGCCATCCGCGAAGCGGTGAAGAGCGCTCTCGTCGTGTAACTGATACTGACGGATTGTTGTTAGCAACATTCGCTTTTCATTACGAGTACACGTTCGTAGCCTTGATCTTCAGGAGCCGTCCTGGCCCGTGATTCGATCTCGACGCTGAGGAGCGAAACCTATGACCCTCATCAACACGTCCGCTGAGACGCACGCAGGTGGCAGCCTCCTGGACGGTCCTGCACTCTGGCCGGCGCAGGCGCACACGCCGTCTGTTCTCGGACGCCAGCTTGTGATCGACCGCGGCGAGGGTTCGTACGTCTACACCATCGATGGACGCCGGCTCTTCGACGGCACCGCAGGGCTCTGGCACGCCAACGTGGGTCATTCGCACCCGGAGCTCGCCGAGGCGGCATTCGAGCAGATGAAACGGCTCGAGACGTACCACATCTTCGGGCGCTTCACCAACGACAAGGCGCTCGAGCTCGGCGAGCGGCTGGCCGAAATCGCTCCCATCGACCGTGCGAAGGTCATTCTCAATTCGGGTGGTTCGGACGCGATCGATGTCGCGTGCAAGCTCAGCCGCCGGCACTGGCAGCGAGAGGGACGGACCTCCAAGAAGGTCATCCTGAGCCGGGAATTCGCGTACCACGGTCTGCACGCGTTCGGGACGAGCATCGCCGGTCTGCAGTTCAACCGCGATGGGTACGGCACTGAGTCGCTCGTACCGGAGACTGCGCGCGTTCCGCTCCACGACGCCGATGCACTGGCACGCGCCATTGCAGAGATCGGGGCCGACAACATCGCGGCCATCGTCACCGAGCCTGTGCAGGGTACGGGCGGCGTGAACCCGCCCGCCCCCGGTTACCTGGAGGCGGTGCAGCGACTCGCCCGCGACAACGACATCCTGCTCATCCTCGATGAGGTGATCACGGGGTTCGGCCGCACGGGCACGATGTTCGCGGCCGAGCGTTACGGCGTCATACCCGACCTCGTGACGTTCGCGAAGGGCGTCACCTCCGGCTACGCCCCGCTCGGTGGCGTCCTTGTGAGTCCTCGCATCTGGGAGCCCTTCTACGTCGACTCTCCCGACACGCCGATCTTCCGCCACGGGGCGACCTACGCGGGACACACGACGGCGGCTGCCGTTGCGCTGCGCCACCTGGACATCCTCGATCGCGATCATCTCGTGCCCCGCGTCGCGGAGCTGGAGCTCGTACTCCGCGAGGAATTGGACCTGCTCGCCAAGCGCCAGTCCGCTGTGGCCGACGTCCGTGTCGCCGGCCTCATGGGCGGAGTCTCACTGGCAGACCACCTGTCCGCTGAACGAGTCGCCGACGAGCTGATCGAGCTCGGATTCATCTCCAGGCCGCTGCGGGGGAACACCCTTCAGATCAGCCCCCCCTTCATCATCAGCGACGCCGAGCTGGTGTCGTACATCGCCGCGATCGGCCAGGCAATCACCAACGAGGAGAACCGATGACCGACATCACGATCGAGGACGCCCTCGTCGCCGCTGATCCGCGCGGCGCGCGGATCGCGGACGGCGTCATCCGTTCGCTCGACCTCCCTGCCGCCGGGATCCCGGTCGCGGACCCCGCCACCGCCGAGACGATCGGGTACATCCCGGACGTGGATGTCCCCGGCGCATTGCAAGCTGTTCGTGCGGCTGACGCCGCCGGAGCAGCGTGGGCGAAGACGACGCCGCGGCATCGCGCCGACGTGCTGCACGCGTGGTGGCAGCTGCTGGTCGATCGCAGCGAACAGCTCGCCCACCTGATCACCCGCGAGATGGGCAAGCCGCTTGCTGAGGCACGCGGCGAAGTCAAGTACGGGACCGACTTCGTCCGCTGGTACGCGGAGGAGGCGGTGCGGCCGTCCGGAAACTTCCGGGAGGCCCCGGATGGCGGTGCGGACATCATCACGCGACGCTCCCCGGTGGGACTCGCAGTGTTGATCACTCCCTGGAACTTCCCCCTCGCGATGGCAACTCGGAAGATCGCCCCGGCCCTCGCGGCAGGTTGCGCAGTCGTCGTGAAGCCCGCCACCTTGACGCCGCTGACGACGCTGTTCGCCGTGGATCTTGCGCGCCGCGCCGGGGTGCCGGAGGACCTTGTGCAGGTCATCACCACGTCGAACTCGTCAGCTTTCTCGAGCGCCGTGCTTCGTGACGAGCGCGTGCGGAAGGTGTCTTTCACCGGGTCGACGCCCGTCGGGAAGCAGCTCATGCAGCTTGCATCCGAGAACGTGCTTCGCTCGTCCATGGAGCTGGGCGGCAACGCACCCCTCATCGTCTTCGACGACGCGGACCTTGAACGA
The DNA here is from genome assembly GCF_056755275.1 of Leifsonia sp. HAY1-4F. Classification (NCBI taxonomy): domain Bacteria; kingdom Bacillati; phylum Actinomycetota; class Actinomycetes; order Micrococcales; family Microbacteriaceae; genus Leifsonia; species Leifsonia sp. HAY1-4F. The sequence continues at coordinate 13,552 of NZ_JBNDHX010000048.1, read as the reverse complement.
GCCGTCGCGGGTACCTTTGCGGCGAAGCTGCGAAATGGCGGCCAGTCCTGCATCGCGGCGAACCGGATCTACGTCCAGGACGGAATCGCAGACGACTTCGTGGACGCGCTGACAGAGCGTCTCGCCGGCGCTCCCGTCGGCAACGGATTCGGAGATGGCGCCGTCGTTGGACCGCTGATCGACGACCGTGCCGTCGCACAGATGGCGGCGTTCACCGACGAAGCTGTCGCGCAGGGAGCGACTCTCCGTACCGGAGGTTTCCGGTACGAGGGGGTGGGGAACTTCTTCGCACCCACTGTCATCGACCACACGCCCGAGACCTCACGGGTCGCTACCAGCGAGATCTTCGGACCGATCGCCGCCATCCAGCGGTTCCGCACTCAGCAAGAGGCCGTCGAACGCGCCAATGCGACGGAGTTCGGGCTGGCCGGGTACGTGTTCACCGAGAGCCTGGACCGAGCACTCAACGTCGCCGAGCTGCTGCAGACCGGGGTCACAGGCATCAATCAGGGTGTGCCCTCGAATGCGGCGGCTCCGTTCGGTGGTGTCAAACAGTCCGGACTCGGGCGCGAAGGCAGCGCCGAAGGACTCGACGAGTACCAAAACATCCGCTTTTACAACGTGTCGCGCCGCGTGACCAGCTGACGTCGCGCGCCATCAACCCAGAAAGAGACAAGACTCATGCGCATCTCCGTTGTCACAGAGATCAAGCCGCAAGAAGCCCGGGTCGGGCTGACGCCCGCCGGCGCTGCAGACCTCGTCCGTCGCGGCCACGAGGTCACGGTCGAGGCCGGTGCGGGCGTCAACGCCGGCTACTCCGATCAGCAGTACGTGGCAGCGGGAGCCAAGATCGCCTCGCAGGCGGACGCCTGGGCGAGCGCCGAGCTGCTCGTCAAGGTCAAGGAGCCGATCGCTGCGGAGTACCAGTTCCTCCGTCCCGACCTCACTCTGTTCACCTACTTGCATCTCGCCGCGGACCGCCCCCTCACCGAGGCACTCCTGAACGCCGGCACGCTCGGGATCGCCTACGAAACGGTCCAGGACGAAACCGGGCTGCCGCTGCTCACCCCTATGAGTGAGGTCGCCGGCCGGCTCGCAGCCCATGCCGCAGCCACCCATCTCACTCGGATCGGCGGCGGACCGGGCATTCTGCTCGGCGGCTCGCCGGGTGTGGCTCCGGCACGCGTGCTCATCATCGGCGGCGGTGTCGTCGGAACACAGGCCGCCCTCCTCACCTGCGGCCTGCAGGCCGAAGTCACCATCCTCGACATGTCCCCGCGACGTGTGCGCGAGCTCGGTGTTCAATTCGCAGGCCGAGCGCGGGTTCTCATGTCAGACATCGCCACCCTCGAGGCGGAACTGGCCCACGCCGATGTCGTGATCGGCGCCGTCCTGGTACCGGGTCGTGCCGCTCCCAAGGTGGTCACACGTGATCAGCTCAAGATCCTCAAGCCGGGCGCATTGCTGATCGACGTCGCGATCGACCAGGGTGGCGCCTTCGAAACCTCGAAGGCCACGACCTACGAATCGCCGATCTTCGAGGTCGACGGCATCCGCCACTACTGCGTCGCCAACATGCCCGGAGGGGTGCCGCAGACCTCGACGCGGGCGCTCACCAACGCGACGCTGCCCTTCATCCGCCAGCTGGCCGATCATGGCGTAGAGGACGCGCTCGACGGAAGCTCGTCGCTGACTCTCGGCGTCAACACACGAGGCGGCCACATCGCCCACCCAGGCGTCGCCGACGCTTTTCCTGACCTGCCCAGCTTCGTCTCCGACGCGGCGCTCGTCTGACCGTCGACGAGCAGGACACGTCCGTCCACCCCACACCGCACACCGCGTGGCTGAATCAACTGAACGAAGGAGTTCTCTATGCCGCAAGACGAACGCGCCGCCCTATCGCGACGCTCTGACTACGACCGGCCGGTGTCGCCGGAGACCTCGGCCGGCATCCGCAGCCAAGCACCTGCCGGCGCGAAGAAGCTGCGTAGCCGCCACGTCACGATGATCACCCTCGGAGGCATCATCGGTGCGAGCCTCTTCGTGGGTTCGGGGAACATCATTCACGCCGCGGGCCCGGCCGCGACCGTGTCATACGCGATCGGCGGGCTCCTCGTTTTCCTCGCAATGCGCATGCTCGGCGAAATGGCCGCGGCACGACCTGCCGTGGGGTCATTCATGGAATACGCCCGGGTGGGGCTTGGCAACTGGGCCGCGTACATCGTGGGTTGGCTCTACTGGTACTTCTGGGTGGGTGTCATCGCCTACGAGTCCGTCGTGGGTGGAGGGATGATTCACGGATGGTTCCCCATGATTCCCGCCTGGGCGGGGTCACTGGCGCTCCTCGCGATCTTCGTCTGCTCGAACCTGATCTCCCTGCGCACGTTCGGCGAGACCGAGTTCTGGCTCGCAAGCATCAAGGTGATCGCAATCGTCGTGTTCCTTGGTGTTGGCGTCCTCTTCGCACTCGGACTGTGGCCGCACGCCACATTCTCAGTCCAGAACCTGTGGGTGAACGGCGGTTTCATGCCAAACGGGATCGGGATCGTCGTCTCGAGCGTGGCGCTCGTACTCTTCTCATACTTCGGAACCGAGATCGCCGTCATGGCCGCCGCGGAATCGGAGAATCCCGCAAAGGGCATCCGACAGGCAGCGAACACCGTCATCTGGCGCGTCATGCTCTTCTATGTCGGGGCCGTGCTGGTCATCGTCATGATCGTGCCGTGGAACCAACTGCCCACCCCTGACGTCATTGCGCCGTTCACCTACGTCTTCCAGAAGTTCGGTGTCCCCGGCGCTCAAGTGATCATGAGCCTCGTCATCTTCACCGCGGTGATCTCCGTCCTCAACTCGGGCACCTACTCTGCATCTCGAATGTTCGCAGCGCTCGCAGAGCAGCGGCTCGCACCCGGAGTCGTGGCGAAACGAAATAAGCGCGGGGTGCCCACGGTCGCGGTTATTGCCTCCACCGTCGGCGGAGTCATCGCGACCTTGGTGAACTTCCTTGCCCCGAGTTCGGGAATCTACGACTTCATCATGAACTCGACTGGCCTGGTCGCGCTCTTCGTCTACGTGTTCATCGCCGTCACGCAGTGGCGACTCCGATTGAAGATGAGTCCCGATGAGAGGGCAAACCTGAAGCTGAGGGTATGGCTGTTCCCTTGGCTCAACATTCTGCTTCTTGTTGGAGCCGTCGGAATCGTCGTGATCATGATGTTCAGCGACAGTGGAAGGACTCAGGTGTGGACCAGCTTGCTTGCTGCCGCTGCTCTGTTCCTCTTCTGGCCCATCGTTCGAAAGAGGCTCGCTCTCCAGCAGGAAAAGGAAGCGCTCGTGGTTTCCTCCTCCCTCGACGAGACGCATCAGTGACGTGCCGTCGTGCGGCCCGCGACGACCGGGCCGCACGACGGCGCGCCGACCGTCGATTGCCGGACCGCGGTCTCGCGTGCTCGCGGAGCGCAGGGCCGAATACGTCTCGGCCTGCAACGGTTGGTAAGGCTGGGCAGACCGCTTTGACTGCCGCCGAACCGGGCGTTCGCGAGCGGCCACAGTCGAACGACGTGCTGGCGCTCCTGCGTGACGGCGTCACAACGAATAAGGATGCCCTGCGCGCGGCGGCGTTTGTCGCCGATGTGCGGATGGAGCGCAGCGACGCCATTCGTGTCGAGTTGGAACACTACGAGGGCTCGGCGATAGTCGTCCTCGTGTCGTATACCCGGAAGCGGCTACGCCGGACACTAGAGCTGGGCGATATGCGAGTCCAGTCAGGCGACCTGGGTATCTGGGGCGGCCAACCCAAATAGAGCCGGGCGTTCTTAGGACGATCGGGACTCGTCGGTGAACAGACCAGGCTAAGGCGTTTGCGTGAGTGTTGGCAGGCTCGCCCAATCCTTGCCGGAACCCGACGCACTGACGGCGGCGTGTAGGCGCATGGCGACGTCGTCGAGGTCGTCGTCGAAGAGGTCGGCGTACAGATCGAGGGTCATTGCAGCCGAGGCGTGCCCAGGGTGGAGTGAATCCGATGCAGGAACGTGAGAGTGACACGGCACCTACGACTAATGAAAGCCGCGCGTCAATCACCATTCGGTTTCCTCGGGCGCTCGGATCGTGTCAAAGACGGGAGCCGAGGGAAGTCCAGAGACGCCGTAAATCCCGGGAAGGGGCAGGGAGTTGTACTGGAAGGGATTGCTCGCGTAATAGGCGCCCGTGTCGAGCACTGCGACGATGTCGCCTGGGTCTAAGGCGGGAAGAGGTCGGTCTCGAGCGAGCAAGTCTCCGGCGAAGCAGCAGGGACCAGCGACATCGTATGAGAACACCTCGGACGTGGGCTTTGGAGCACCCGCTGCATCGAAAGCTTGGACGCGCAACGGCCAAGCTTCAGGCATGAAGATGGTGCGGGTCGCCACTTGCGCACCTGCGTGCGTGATCGCGATTCTCCGGCCGCCGACCTCCTTGGTGTATTCGACATGAGCGGCAATGATTCCGTGCTTGGCCAGAATGCTTCGCCCGAATTCAGTGACAATGTCGTAATCACCGCTGAAGAGGCGTGGCGCCTGGTCCTTCAGCGCATCGACGTAGTCACCAAAGGCGGAGATGGGCGCGTCGGTGCCGAAGTCGACGGGGAGCCCACCCCCTATGTCGAGGGTGGTGATCTGCGCTCGCTTGGCACGTCTGTTGACCTCATCCGCGAAGCTCACAAGGTCCGAGATGCCGGACGCAATAAGGGAAAGGGGGCATCCTTGCGAGCCGACGTGGGCATGAGCGCGCGTGAGCCACGGGTGTTGCAAGTAAGCCTCGATCAGACGTTCGCGCGCGCCGTCGTCCCGCATCGGGACCCCGAACTTGGAGATCACGCCGGCGGTGCTCATAGCGGCAATGGATCCTGTGCCGACCTGAGGATTGACGCGAATACCAACTTCGGAGGCTGACGAGTCCTCACGTCGCAGCTCCGTGATCCTTGCCAGTTCCTGGAAGTTGTCGACGTTGATCGCTACCCCTAAACCGAGAGCGCGCTTGAGCTCCGATCGGGATTTGGCGGGCGAGTCGAACACAATGCGCGTCGGCGAGATGCCGGCCTCGATTGCTGCCTGTAGCTCACCATGGCTGGCTACTTCCGCACCCATACCCAGTTGCGCCAGCCGTCGAATGACTGGCACCAGCGAATTGGCTTTGACCGCAAACGCGTGCGACACCGAAAGGCTATTGGGAAAAGCGTCTATCAGCGCGGCGACGTTGGCCGAGACCCGATCCCAGTCAATGAACGACGCAATCGGCGCATCCTCAGGATGCAGCAGCCCTTCCTTAATCGCGCGCTGGAGCAGGATCGATCGCCGCTCGGGTTCGTACATCTCTGGCCCTTCCCGTTCCGTTCGCCGTCGAGTAGCGAACCTCGGATTGAACACTAGGGAGTTCCACGCGTGTCCGAATCCTCCCTCAGGGAGGAGAAATTGGGTGTAACGATGGCTCAGCGCCAGTCGGAAAGCAGCTCGCGCCGGCTCGACATTTCCAGCTTTCGCAAGATGTTGCGTACGTGGCTCTTCACTGTGGTGAGCTCGACGAACAGTGCCGCCGCGATCTCGGCGTTCGTCGCGTGCTGGAGGATGAGATCGAGGACTTCGCGCTCTCGAGGGGTGAGGTCGCTTCTATCGATCGGAAGCTCTTGGCTTCGAGGCTGCTCATCGACGAGCCGTACGCGGCGCCCAGCTCCCGTCGCCCGCACCGAATCTAAAAGCATTTCAAGTGATATTCCCTGGTGAATGATGCTGTCGGCTCCCGAAAGGAATGCAGCAGCCGTGTTTTGCGGAGAGGTAAAGGCGGTCCACACGATCACGAGAGGAGACACAGGGAGCGACTTCAGATCACGGCACAATTCAATGCCAGCGAACAGCCCTCCCAAACGCAAGGGCGTGATCACGAGAGTGGGCGCGGTCTCCGCGGCCGCGTGAAGCGCCTCGGCCGCAGTCGATGCCTCGCCAACCACCGCCAGGTCGGTTTGGGATGACAAAAGCGTGAACAATCCCAAGCGGGCCACTGGCCGATCTTCGACGATAAGCACGCGGAGGACGGGAGCCTCCTGAGCAAGTTCGCCATGCAGCTGCTCTGGACCGCGCTGCTTAGGGGAATCCATGGACTGAGCTCCTCTCATCATCCGTGGGCGCCGAACTGAACCCTACGGACTGGTTGGTACACGGCCGTCGGCCAACGCTCGCAACTGCATCCATACCGCTAACCGGGAGTCCGTCCGGTCAAGATCAACGCCGAACTGCTCGGCCACTCGCCGCAGCCTGTACCTTAGGGTGTTCGGATGAATCCGGAGTCTGAGGGCTGCCGCGCGTACATCTCCGACCTCGTCAAACCATGCGAGCAATGACCGGGCGAACTCGGTGCCCTGTTGGCGATCTTGCTCCAGCATGTGTACGAGTCTCGGGTCTTGCAGTCTCGGCTCTCCAGCCAGTTCGTCGGAAACACGCATAACCAGTACCGGTGTGTGGACATCGGAAAGCTCGGCGATCGAGGGCAGGCTCGCGTCCAATGTGGTGACCCTGAGGATGTCGTCGATCTCGCGGCGCATAGCGGGTAGTTCCGCGGGACTGGTCCCGACCTGGGCGACCGCGCTCCGGATCCGCTCACCGAAAGTGCCAGCGAGAGCACTCAATGCTCCCCGCGCGAGACGACTACCCGAGGTTGTGTCTGCCGAAGGCAAGAGAACGTACACCGTCTGTCCGATTGCAGCGACACCTACATCCGGGCGGAGAGTCACGATATAACGGCTCACTGCGCTGGCGAGATGAGCGGGCGAAACTGCAGAACCGGCACTGCCCGCGCGCGCCGCGAAACCGACAAGAGTCAGAGCGGCGGAGGTCGACACGTCGAGGCGCCGAGCGGTCTCAGGTTCACTCCACGTTCCGAGCAGCGCGCCCACGAGAGCGCTCTCCCGCATCTGCAGAGCAACTTCCTCGGCATCCCTGCGACGCAATACCTGAAGAGCCGCGAGTCTTGCGCCGTCCAGCAACGCGTGCTCCGCGTCGGGGCTAAGACCTTCTGGCGGTTCGATGGCCCAAATTGATCCCAGTGGAAGATCGCCAGCGCGCATAGCAACGGCCGCCCGCGGCAAGATCCCCAGTTCTGCCGGAAACCGCATCACTCCAGACGAGGTGATCAGTTGACGATAGCGCTCAAGGTTGTTCTCAATCTCGGGCACGCGGTGGCTCAGAATCCCCTCCCGGCGCAACCGATCAATAGGCTGCGTTGGCAGCGATGAGTATGCGAGCACTTTTCGGTCAAGGTCTTCTACGGAAACAGCACCGCCGACGACGGCAGCGACAGCATTTGTCAGAGCGAAGAGTTGGTCTCCCGCAGCTGTTGTGCCCACGCCGGCACCGCGCGAACCGAGCAGGGAGAGCAGCAGCGAGTCGAGATGCCGCCAAGGGACGTCATCTGCTGCGGTCAGGAGTGCGATGCCGCAATCGTTGGCGGCGGCGGTCAGGCTGTCCATGCTGGCCCCGTGAGATTTGACGGCGATCGCGGAATAGCCGCGTTTTGCGGCATGTCGCAAAAGCTCTGAAGCGTTGTCGTCCTCGGGGCGTAGCCCGGGTACGAGCAAGAACGCGTCTACTCCATCCGGCAACACATCGGCTGGATCATGCAGGACAGACCCTCTGACGGGCCTGGCCAAACTGGCGTGTCCGGCTACGACCGAGACCATCGAACTGCCAAGAGTTTCGGCAATGCCAGCAACACTGATATCCCCGTCGAGGGTTGTGTGATTGGCCAATCTCATGCGCCCATGTTAGTCCCGTAGGACCAAGACACGCCTCGCTGCCTTACCTAAGGTGAGACAAACCCACTCCCCGATCGAAAGCGAGAACCTCATGGTCACCAGACGCTTCACTGCCGCAGTGCTGGGTGTTGCCCTCACTGTCTGTGGGCTCACCGCATGTGCGGCCGAGCCGGCTTCATCCGCCAACTCATCCTCGGAGGCCCCGCTCGCCAAGCTCCTGCCGGAACGCTATGCCAGCGGAATCAATGTGGCGAGCGGCGTGTACGCACCGATGGAATATCACACCGCCAACGGGCAATTCACCGGCTTCGACTACGATCTCGGGCAAGCTCTCGGCGAACAACTGGGGACGAAGTTCACGTTCCAAACCCAGGACTTCACTACCATCATCCCATCGCTGCAATCGGGCAAGCACGACATCATCATGTTCGGCATGAATGACACGGCCATGCGTGAGAAGACGCTCGACTTCGTCGACTACTTTGACGCCGGCCTCGCCATCCTCGTCGCGAAAGGCAACCCTCAGGGGATCAAGGGCCTCACGGACCTGTGTGGAAAGACGGTTGCGGTTGCCAAGGGAACCACACAAGCGACCTTCATCGAGAGCCAGGCCTCGACGTGCAAGGCGGCGGGTTCCCCACCCATCAAGGCGCTCGAATTGCCCGCAGAGGGGGACGCTCTGCTGGCTGTCCGCTCCGGCCAGGCCGTCGCCGACGTGTTTGATGCGGCCCCGGCCGCATACAGCGCCGCTACTGCCGGCAACGGGAAGCAGTTCGACGTTGTAGTCGATCCAAAGAATCCCAAGGGGTTCGGTGCTGTCCCAACCGGGATCGGCGTGCTGAAAAAGAACAGCGACCTCACCAAGAGTCTCCAGGCCGCGCTTAGCGCCGTCATCAAGGACGGCACTTATGGCGAGTTGCTGAAGAAGTACAGCCTCACCTCGTATGGCGTTGAGTCGGCTCGGCTCAATGGAAGCAAATGATCGCGCCGGCTGGCACAGAGACCACAACAATCGCTGCTGGTGAAACCTCAAGTACGGATGATGTAGTCGCTCGGCCTCTACGGCATCCTGGCCGTTGGGTAGCTGCGGTTGTTGTGGTGGGACTTGCCCTCCTCGTGGTGACCTCCGTGTGGAGTAACCAAAACATCGATCATCCCGTCATAACGCAGTACTTGTTCGATCCCCGAATTCTGCAAGGCGTGGGCCTCACCATCGCCCTTACTGCAAGCGGGATGGTGGTTGCAACCGCGCTGGCGACGGTCCTGGCCGTCATGCGACTGTCGCCCAACCCCGTACTCAGGACCACCGCGTGGGTGTATGTGTGGTTTTTCCGCGGTACACCTTTGCTCGTTCAGATCGTTTTTTGGGGGTACCTGGGACTCCTTTGGACCCAAATTACCGTCGGAGTTCCACTCACACCTCTTCAGTTCTGGTCTGCGCCCACAAGTACGGTAATCACCCCATTCATCGCCGGCCTTCTGGCGATTGGCTTGAATGAAGCCGCCTACGCGTCCGAGATCGTTCGTGCCGGGCTGCTCTCTGTGGACCCGGGTCACGTGGAGGCCGCGTACTCGCTAGGGATGTCGCCGAGCTACACGCTTCGCCGGATCATCTTGCCCCAAGCGATGCGAGTGATCATTCCGCCAATGGGCAACGAGACGATCTCGATGCTCAAGAACACAGCACTGTTGGAGCTCATAGCTGTTCAAGAGCTATATACGCGAGCCACCGATATCTCGGCACAAAATCTGCGCCAAGTTGAACTACTCGTGGTGGTAAGCGCCTGGTACCTCTTCCTCACGTCGGTGCTGTCGGTGCCTCAGTACTACCTAGAGCGCCGATTTGGGCGCGGCGTCGGTCGTGCGCTTCCCCCCACCCCGCTGCAGCGTGTCCGCAACGGCATCAGACGAATGCGCCCATCAGTTGCAGAAGCAGCCCCCGATACCGACAGCATCGCAACCGTCACGAGACCGAGCCGGGAAATCAACGATGAATATTGACAATTCCGCCGCCCCACTAGTGGAAGCGCGATCGGTCCGGAAAAGCTTCGGATCCCATCAGGTGTTGAAGGGCATAACCCTATCGGTAACTCGCGGTGAGGTGCTTTGTCTTCTCGGGCCTTCCGGTTCAGGCAAATCCACATTCTTGCGCTGCATCAACCACCTCGAGCGCATCGACGGAGGATGCATCTACGTCGACGACGAACTCATCGGATACCGCGATCAGGGCCGCAGCCTTCGCGAGATGAAGCCGGCAGAAATCGCGGTCCAGCGGCGCCGAATTGGAATGGTCTTTCAGAGGTTCAACCTCTTCCCCCACCTCACGGCCCTCGAAAACATCACAGAGGCCCCTATTGGCGTCGCCCATACTCGCCGGTCCGACGCGCGCGCACAGGCGCGCGAGCTTCTGGACCGGGTTGGTCTGGCCGACAAGGAATCGGCATACCCCGCACAGCTATCAGGCGGGCAGCAGCAACGAATCGCTATCGCACGAGCACTCGCCATGTCTCCAAAGCTCATGCTGTTCGACGAGCCGACTTCGGCGCTTGACCCAGAGCTCGTCGGTGATGTTCTCGGCGTCATGCGCGACCTAGCTCGGGAAGGAATGACCATGATCGTGGTCACCCACGAGATCGGCTTCGCTCGAGAGGTCGCAGACCAGGTTGCCTTCATGGACAACGGTGTTGTCGTTGAATCTGGAGCGCCGAGCGAGGTCATCGCCAATCCCAAGCATCGACGGACCCGCGCTTTCTTGGAGAGCGTGCTGTGAGCGGTCGGCTCACATGCACGCGCTGGGGGAATGCTCACCTCGCCCCGCTCCCTGAGCGACGAGATCCACTCTTCCCCACAACAACGAAAGAAGGGCACCGTGGCTGACCACCGTCCTACTATCGCTATCACGCTCGGCAGTGACCTCCCTGAGCGGCCCCATGCTTACCGGTTGAATCGTGGATACGTAGAAGCATTGCTGCGTGCCGGAGCAGTTCCCATTGCTCTCGCGCCCGGCTTGGACACCGAATCCCTCCACGCAATCCTTAACGATGTCGACGGCGTGCTCTTACCAGGCGGCGTAGACCCACACCCCTCTTTGTTCGACGAGCCCATCCACCCGTCGACCACCATCGACGAGCCCCTCGATGCGCTCGAGATCGAGGTGATCGAGGAGGCCAGGAGGCGCGAACTGCCGATACTCGGAATATGCCGGGGTAGTCAGATTCTCAACGTCGCGCTTGGCGGTAGCCTCATCCAGGATCTCGAACCTGGAGTGGTAACGCACCGGCAGAGCGAACCACTCAACGTCGAATCCCACGAATTGCGGCTCGAGGCCGACTCGATATTGGCTGGTCTTTATGGATCCACCGATTTGAAGGTGAACAGTCTTCACCACCAGGCGATCGGTCGGATTGGAGAGTCCCTCCGGGTCGTGGGCCGATCCGAGGACAACATCGTAGAGGCTATAGAAAGCGATGATCCCCAACGTTGGATTGTCGGCGTCCAGTATCACCCCGAGGAGCTTCGCGCCCCCGGCCACGAACGGATCTTTGCAGCGCTGGTGGACGCAGCTAAGGCCAGGGCTGCACGTCGAGGCGGGCAGAACCCCTTATTGACGCCCAGGCCCCGCTCAGCGGCGCCTTAAAAGTGGGCGTCAGGGTTCAACCCCTCCGCCTCCGCCAATCGAAACCCCCGGAATCCCAGCGATTTCCGGGGGTTTTCATGCATTGGACGATGGACTTGCGCACATGGCAAAAACGACATGAGGAACTCACCCTTAAGCGGCGGCTCGCTGGCCGAGTCAGGGGTGAGCGGTGCAAAGTTGCGCACGAATACCCACACCGGGCAACAGCCCTCCGCTCCTCGCCGGTCTGGGCACCTTCAGGGCAGCAGCAGCCTCACCTTCTGACCCGTGACGCTGTTCGCCAGGGTCCAGGTTCCGTCGTTGCCGGGAGTCAGCGTCCACGTCTGAGCAGCGGACGGCGTCCCGTGGCCGTACGTCGCGTCAAGGCCATGGAGGTCTGCACCGAGCAGTTTCCCGTTCGCGGTGGAGACGACGCGATAGGTCGCGGTGCTCCCGATCTCCACGAACCGCCACTCTTGCGGTCGCTGTTCGGACCGCGGCTGGAAGACGACGCGATCACCGGCGATTCCCAGAGTGGTCGTCTCGTCCCCAGCGCTCCCGAGCAGCACGGAGCCGACCGGCTGGAAGCGGAACTGCTGGCTGACGGAGCCGGTCGGCGCATCGACCGCAATGTTGGTTCCCGGCGTCGACGCAGGTCCCTCGGCAGTCCACGACCGACCACCCGGTTGGATGGTCGAGATCGTGCTGTAACCGTCCGCAGCGTCGCTGAAGGACCAGCGCTGGCAGTCGTTGTTCGGGAGGAACCCCAGCCAGCCCCATTGGGCGACGTTGCCGCCGTCGACGTTGTTGCAGGCCGCGTTCTCTGCAACATCGTTGCTGAACCGGTTCTGGATGCGCGACCCGTTGTTTCTGTAGCTCAGCTGCCACTCCTGGCAGAGAGTACCCGAATCGGTTCCAAGGGCGACGTTCGCACCCTCGTAACCACATCCGACGTTCTCCACGACCGTGGCCGCACCGCGCGGCTGGATCTTCACGTACGCGTCGCCGTGACCGGCGGTACGGCTGGGGTTGATCGGCTCGCCCACCACCGGCCAGCCGGAAGCATCCCAGCTCAGTCGGCGCACGTTGAGTCGCGGCGTGCCCGAGTCCGTCGCGTCGTAGTAGTGGTTCACCACGTAGTCACGGCCATGCGCACCGAGCAGCAGGTCCGCGCCGCCGGCCCCGACGAACTCGTTGTAGCCGCGCATCACCTCTGTGCCGCCCTTGTCGTTCAGCATCGGTACGCCCGCCTCATCCACGTACGGTCCGGTGACGGACGTCGAGCGGGCGACGACCGTGCGGTAGTCGCTTTCGACGGACCTGCAGCAGTAGTCGAACGACAGGAACAGGTAGTAGTAGCCGCCGTGATACACGATCGAGGAGTTTTCCTCCGCGTCCGGAGCTGCCCGTTCCGAGATGTGGACCGCGACATCGCCGCTCGGGATCTTGCCCGTCGCGTCGATCCTGTGCAGGTAGATCCCCGAGAAGAAGGACCCGAAGGAGAGCCAGCTCTGCCCATCCGGCTCGGTCACGATGTTCGGGTCGAGGGCGTTGAAGGAGTCGCCCCCGGGGGCCCGATAGTCGGTGGACTTCAGTACCAGACCGCGGTCTTGCCAGCCGTAGCCGGGGCTTGCGGGGTCGAGGGTTTTCGTGGTCGCCAGACCGATGACGGACGTGTTCTTACCGAACTGGCTGACCGCGTAGTAGAGCCGCCACTCGCCGTGCGAGTAACTGAGGTCTGGAGCCCACAGGTCTTTCGGGGCGGCGGAGGGATCGATTCCCAGAGTGGGGACGATCCAGGACGGCAGCGTGGTGAAGACCGGGGCGAGCTCCTGCCAGTGCACGAGGTCGCGTGAACGCTTCAGCGGGAGGAAAGTATGTGGCACTCCGGCATCCCCGGTGATCGCCACGTAGTACCACCCGTTCTCCTCGACCATCGTCGGGTCGTGGGCGATCGGATCCGTCGGCCGGACCTCCGATCGCGACGGCGGCGTTGCGCTCGCCGCCGCGGGGAGCGAATTCGCCACCGCGCTGGTGAGCGTGGCGGCGATGATTGCCACCCACGCCCATCGTCGCACCATGCTGCTTCGTGTCACGGGCCGCCTCCTCGCGTCTGCTTCCCTCATCGGAAGTCGTAGTGCCTGTAACTCGGCACC
>NZ_JBNDHX010000047.1:0-27462 GCF_056755275.1 Leifsonia sp. HAY1-4F | reverse complement strand
TCCGTCGTCGGCAGCGTCAGATGTGTATAAGAGACAGGTCATCGAGAGGACGTCGAGGGCGGTGTCGAGCTGCTCGAGGGTGACCTCGCCACGCTCGACGAAGCCGAGGTCGATGACGGCCTCACGCACGGTGATGCCCTTCGCGACGGCGTGCTTGGCGACCTTCGCGGCCGACTCGTAGCCGATCACCCGGTTGAGCGGGGTCACGATCGACGGGCTCGACTCCGCGAAGGCGCGGGCGCGCTCGAGGTTGGCCTCCAGGCCGCGGATGGTCTTGTCGGCGAGCACGCGGCTCGACTGGGTGAGCAGACGGATGGACTCCAGGAGCGCGGTTCCCATCACGGGGATGGCCACGTTCAGCTCGAAGAGGCCGGAGGCGCCGCTCCACGCGATCGTCGCGTCGTTCCCGACGACGCGCGCGGCGACCATCAGCACAGCCTCCGGGATGACCGGGTTCACCTTGCCGGGCATGATCGAGGATCCCGGCTGCAGGTCCGGGATGTGCAGCTCGCCGAGACCCGTGTTCGGGCCCGAGCCCATCCAGCGCAGGTCGTTGGAGATCTTCGTCAGCGAGACGGCGATGGTCCGCAGGGCGCCGGATGCCTCGACCAGCGCATCCCGGTTGGCCTGCGCCTCGAAGTGGTTGCGCGCCTCGGTGACCGGAAGCTCGGTCTCGGCCGTCAGCAGCTCGATGACGAGCTGGGGGAAGCCGAGGGGCGTGTTGATGCCCGTGCCGACGGCGGTCCCGCCGAGGGGAACCTCTGCGACGCGGGGGAGTGCTGCCCGGATCCGCTCGATGCCGTAGCGCACCTGCGCGGCGTAGCCGCCGAACTCCTGCCCGAGGGTGACCGGCGTCGCATCCATCAGGTGCGTGCGGCCGCTCTTGACCGCCTCCGCCCACAGCTCCGCCTTCTCCTCCAGCGCCACCGCGAGGTGGTCGAGTGCCGGGATGAGGTCATCGATGAGCGCGCCGGTGACCGCGATGTGCACCGAGGTCGGGAAGACGTCGTTCGAGGACTGCGACGCGTTCACGTGGTCGTTCGGGTGCACGGGACGGCCGAGCCGCTCGGACGCGAGAGTCGCCAGCACCTCGTTCATGTTCATGTTGGACGAGGTGCCCGACCCGGTCTGGTAGACGTCGATCGGGAACTCCGCGTCGTGGGCGCCGGAGGCGACCTCGTCGGCGGCCGACGCGATGGCGTCCGCCACCTCCTGGTCGAGGACGCCCAAGCGGGCGTTGGCGAGCGCGGCCGACTTCTTGATCCGCGCCAGTGCGGCGATCTGCGCCGGCTCGAGAACAGAGCCCGAGATCGGGAAGTTCTCGACCGCACGCTGGGTCTGCGCGCCGTACAGGGCGTCCTTCGGGACGCGCACCTCGCCCATCGTGTCGTGTTCGATGCGGTACTCGGCGTCAGCCTGGGTGTCCACCACGGTGTGTTCTTCCTTTCTGTTTGCGGGGGTCGGGTCAGTCGCTCACGCCGACGACGACGTCGGGGACCGCCCGGCCCTCCGCGAGCCGGTAGTTGGCGCCGACGATCCCGAGAGTGTTCTCGGCGACCGCTGACGCGATGATCTCGGACCGCGCGAGCAGCTCGGACACGGTGTCGCGCAGATGCTCCCGCCCGACCGCGGACGCGTCGACCACGCGCGGGTCGACCGCCCCCGGCCCGGTGACGCGGTGGACCGCGGGCACGATCGGCGCGATCAGGTCCGCGATGTGCGGCGGAAGAGGCTCGGCGTCGGCTGCCTGTGAGGCGATCGCCGAGGCGACCGCGCCGCAGCTGTCGTGCCCGAGCACGAGGATGAGGGGGATGTGCAGGACGGCCACCGCGTACTCCAGCGAACCCAGCACCGAGCCGGACACGACTTGACCGGCGTTGCGGATGACGAACGCATCGCCCAGCCCGAGGTCGAAGATGATCTCCGCAGCCAGGCGGGAGTCGGAGCAGCCGAAGATCGCCACCACGGGCTCCTGACCGCCGGCGACCGATTCGCGGCGCGTCACATCCTGGTGGGGATGCTGCGGCTCGCCCGCGATGAAGCGGGCGTTGCCCTCGAGCAACGCGGTCCAGATCTTTGCAGGGCGTGTGGTGGGCACTACTTTCCTCCTCCGAGTGAATGGATCTGGTCGACGAGCGACGACGCCACCGTGCGGAACTCGGTGTCGTCCGCCGTGCCGGACAGGATGACTGTGCTGTCGCCCGCGTGAGCCACCAGGGCGTAGTCGACGTTGTCGTCCTGCGAGCCCGAGGCGCGATGGTCGTAGACGTCCCACCTGATTCCGTCGATGTCTCGCGTCCCCGTGATGACCGATTTCCCCACCTGGTCGGAGACCCAGCTGTCGTTGGCGCCGAAGCCCTGCGTGACACCGATGAACTGCTGCTTCGGGCTGATCAGGCCGATGTACCAGGAGTCGACCTTGTCGGCGGTCTTGGTGCGCAGCTCCGCGTTGTTCGACGTCCAGCCGGAGGGGAGCTTCGGCACGAGCAGCGGATCCGGTTCGCTGCCCTGTGCCTGCTGGGCTGCGGCCGCGTAGTCCACGGCGGGCCGGGTCGCCGACGGGTTGCCGCGCGGCACGACCAGGACGATGACCGCCACGAGCGCGAGCGTCGCGATGAGGGAGTAGACGAGGTTGTTGATCGTCTGCCGGTTGCGATGGTTCGCCGAGTTCTCCGCCTTGCGGGCGGCGGTCTCCTCCGGCGTCTCAGGGCGGCCGAGCTCGGCGACCACCGCAGGTGGCTTGGTGCGAGGGCTCATTCGCTCGCGGCTTCTGACACGCTCTGCGACGTGCCCGCGCCGACTCCGGCTCGCGCCGCATCCAGCCGTGCCTTCGCGCCGATCAGCCACTCCTCGCAGTGCCGCGCCAGCGCTTCGCCGCGCTCCCACAGGGCGATGGACTCCTCGAGGGTCGACGTGCCCTGCTCCAGCTCGGTGACGACGCGGATCAGCTCGTCGCGCGCCTCCTCGTAGCTGAGCGTGCTGAGCGGATCCCCCGCGGGGGACGTCTCGGAACTGGGCATGACATCCATTCTATTTGGCCCGCTGAGGGTCCGCTGGAGCGTCCGAATGAACGTCGGTCTGTGGAGGAACGTCAGCCTGTGGACGAACGGCGGCCTGTGGAGGGACGGCCGGCGAGGGCAGTTCGTCCCCCGCGGTCGCGGCGAGCGAGCCGCCCGAGACCGTGAGGCGCAGGGCGGTGCCCGCCGGCGCCTCCGCCGGCTCGGTCACGACGTGCCCGGCCGCCGTCTGCACGATCGCGTAGCCGCGATCGAGGGTCCCCTGCGGGGAGAGCGCCCGCAACTGCCCGCGCAGCTCTGCGACGCGGGTGGTCTCGCGGTCGACGCACCGCCCGACGAGCTCCGTCCCCCGGGAGACGTACCGAGTGAGCTCCTGGGCGCGCGCATCCACGATCCACCCGGGGGAGGCGAGGACGGGACGCGTGCGCAGGTGCCCGATCCGGTCGATCTCGTGCGCGATCAGGTGGGTGACGCGCATCCCGATCCGGGCGCGCGCCTGCTGCACGCGCGCCAGCTCTTCGGCGACGTCCGGCACGACCCGCTTCGCCGCATCGGTGGGAGTGGAGGCGCGCAGGTCGGCCACCTCGTCGAGGAGCGGCCGGTCGGCCTCGTGCCCGATGGCACTGACGATGGGCGTGAGGGCCGCAGCCGCAGCGCGCACCAGCCGCTCGTCGCTGAAGCCGAGGAGGTTCTGGAAGTCGCCGCCGCCCCGGGCGACGATGATGACCTCGACCTCGGGGTCCGCATCCAGCGTCCGGATGGCGGCGATGACCTCGGCGACCGTCCGCTCGCCCTGCACCGCAGCGTGCACCACGCGGAACCGCACCTGCGGCCAGCGCAGCTGCGCGTTGCGCAGCACATCCTTCTCGGCGTCGGAGTCCTTGCCCGTCACGAGGCCGATGGTGTGCGGCAGGAAGGGGAGCCGCTTCTTGCGGTCGAGCCCGAACAGCCCCTCGGCGGCGAGCTGCTGCCGCAGCCGCTCCAGCCGCTCGAGCAGGTCGCCGAGGCCGACGTGCTTCATGTCGTAGACCTGCATGGTCAAGGTGCCGCCCTTGACCCAGAAGTTCGGCTTGATCGCCGCGACCACGCGGTCGCCCTGCTTCAGGTCGGCAGGGATGCGCGCCTTCACGGACGACCAGATCGTGAAGCTGATCGTGGCGTCCTCATCGAGGTCCTTGAGCTTGCCGTAGACGTTGCCCCCGGAGGTGCCCCACTGCGTGATCTCGCCCTCGACCCAGGCGGTGCCGAGCCGCTCGATCCATCCCTTGATCTTGTTGTTGAGCAGGGCGACCGGCCACGGCGCGTCGACGGTCGGGGGAGCCGGCTGCATGGTGACGGTCGAGGGCTGTGCGGTGCCGCTGTCGGCGACCTGAGTCACAAGCGCCCTCCCATTCCGTCTCCAGTGTGCTCACGTAGGATCGATCGGGTGAGCGACACAACCATCAGCCTCCCGATTCCCCGTATGCCGGGGGTGAGGGGCCGGCTTCAGGATAACCCGGTCCTCGGACATAAGCGGGTGCTGCTGGCCGCTCCCCGCGGCTACTGCGCCGGTGTGGACCGCGCGGTCGTGGCTGTGGAGAAGGCGCTCGAGCTGTACGGTGCGCCGGTCTACGTGCGCAAGCAGATCGTCCACAACGTGCACGTCGTGTCCGAGCTGGAACGGCAGGGCGCGATCTTCGTCGACGAGGTGGATGAGGTCCCGCCTGGGGCGCACGTCGTCTTCTCGGCGCACGGGGTGTCGCCGGCTGTCGTGAATGCGGCCGCCGACCGTGGCCTGCTCGCGATCGACGCGACCTGCCCGCTCGTCACCAAGGTGCACCGGGAGGCGGTGCGGTTCGCGCGCGACGACTTCGAGATCCTGCTCATCGGCCACGCCGGCCACGAAGAGGTCGAGGGCACGGCGGGCGAGGCGCCCGAGCACGTGACCCTGGTGAACGGCCCGGACGACGTGGATTCGATCGTCGTGAAGGACCCGGAGAAGGTCGTCTGGCTGTCCCAGACCACGCTCTCGGTGGACGAGACGATGGAGACGGTGCGCCGCCTCCGCGAGCGCTTCCCCCACCTGCAGGACCCGCCGAGCGACGACATCTGCTACGCGACGCAGAACCGGCAGGTGGCCATCAAGAAGGTCGCCGAGCAGGCCGACCTCGTCATCGTCGTCGGCTCGGCCAACTCCTCCAACTCGGTCCGCCTGGTGGAGGTCGCCCTCGAGTACGGCGCGTCGGCGGCGTACCGCGTCGACTACGCGAGCGAGATCAAGCAGGAGTGGCTGGACGGCGTCGCCTCCGTCGGTGTGACGAGCGGCGCGTCCGTTCCCGAGGTGCTCGTGCAGGAGGTGCTGGACGACCTCGCCGGCGCCGGCTACCGCGACGTGGAGCAGGTCAAGACGGCCGAGGAGGACCTCATGTTCTCGCTGCCGAAGGAGCTCCGCAAGGACATCACCGGCAAGCAGGACGCGCGGGCGCTCGGCGGCCGCGTGCACTGAGCGCGGCGGGATCCCTGCCTCAGCTCGCGCGCGACGTTCCGCTCAGGATGTCGTCGGCGTTGTCGGAGATCCATTCCATCAGGGGCAGCAGGTGTGTGGTCACGTCCCGGCCGCGCTCGGTCAGGCTGTAGTCGACCCGTGGCGGGACGGTCGGCTGAGCGGTGCGCAGGACGAAGCCGTCCTTCTCGAGGGTCCGGAGCGTCTGGGCAAGCATCTTCTCGCTGATGCCCTGCACGGTCCGGCGCAGTTCACCCCAGCGCAGGTCGCTCTGCGAGAGCGCGACGAGGATGAGGACGCCCCAGGTGCTGGTGATGTGATTGAGCACGATGCGGCTCGGGCACTCCGAGGGGAGCACGCCATCGGTGAAGCCGTGGCCGTTCAACGCCTGAATTCCGGTGTCCACGTCAGTAGCTTACCAAAAAGTGGGTACCTCCCTTCGGGAAGTATTGTGCGAACCTGCCGGTTGCCGATCATGAACAACCGAAAGGAACCCCATATGACCATCGTCATCACCGGCGCGACCGGGCAGCTCGGCCGTCTCGTCATCGAGTCCCTCCTCGAGCGCGGAATCCCCGCCTCCGACCTCCGCGCTCTGGGGCGGAATGCCGACCGGCTCGCCTCCTTCGCGGCGCAGGGAATCGACACCCGGGTCATCGACTTCGAGCAGCCCGAGACTCTGGATGCGGCGTTCAACGGCGCCGACGCCCTCCTTCTCGTGTCCGGTTCGGAGGTCGGCCAGCGGTTGCAGCAGCACCGCAACGCGATCGACGCGGCCGTCCGCGCCGGAGTCGGCCGCGTGGTCTACACCAGCGCGTCGAAGGCGACGGACACCGACCTGGTGGTCGCTCCCGAGCACGCCGAGACCGAGCGGTTGCTCGCCGCGTCGGGCCTGCCGGTCACGGTGCTGCGCAACAACTGGTACACCGAGAACTACCTCGGCACCCTCGACACCGCAGCCGCGACCGGCGAGATCGTCGCAAGCGCGGGGGAGGGCCGCGTCGCCAGCGCCACTCGGGCCGACTACGCCGAAGCGGCCGCCGTCGTCCTCACCACGCCGGGCCACGAGGGCGCCGTGTACGAGCTGAGCGGCGACACCGCGTGGACCTTCGCCGACCTGGCCGAGGTGGCCAGCGAGCTCCTCGGCCGGGAGGTCGTCTACCGGCCGGTGAGCCCGGAGGAGCACGGCAGCATCCTGACCGGCGTGGGCCTGGACGCCGGCACCGCAGGTTTCGTGGTCGCGCTCGACGGCAACATCCGGGATGGAGCGCTTGCGGAGGCCACGCCGACGCTGCGGGAGCTGATCGGCCGCCCGACGACGCCTCTGGCGGACGGGCTGGCTCAGGCGCGCGCGGCGGCCTGAACCTCGGTCACCCCGCCGGCGCTACGGCGTCGGCGTCGGCGTTGGCGGGGTCGTCGGAGTCGTCGGGGTCGCCGGCGGGGTGACGCCGCTGTAGAAGTTGAGCAGGGCGGGGTCCGTCGCAAGCACCGCGCCCGAGAAGATCAGCAGCACCGTCATCGCGACGATCCCGGCGACGAGCGGCACCCAGAACGCCAGGCGCCGCTTCATGAGCAGCCACGCGGCGATCACGGCCGAGACCGCCCAGACGGCGCCCAGGATGATCGAGCCGACGAGGATCAGCGTGCTGACGATCGGAGCGGGCGTGTAGTCGCCGAGGCTGTTCGTGGTGTGCAGCAGCTGCATGGATGCGGTGATCCCCTGCAGCCCGGTGATCGAGTACAGCATCCCGAAGAAGCCGAAGACGGTGAGCATGACGGTGAGCGTCACGTTCCAGGTGGGCACCGGCCGGGCCGTCGGGCTCGACGGACCGCCCGGACCCGGATGACCGCCTGGACCCGGACGTGGCGCGCCGCCCGGCTGCGACTCGCCGAAGCGAGGAAGCGGTGCACCTGCCGGCGCTTCCGACGTCTCGTCGCGCGGCGCCGGGCGCGAGGTGTCGAGCCGGTCGGCGTCGGCCGGCGGATGCCACACCCACCCCGGTGGGGCCAGCTCGCCGTACTTCGGCCGCGGCCGGTCGTCCGGCTGCGGTTCCTGCTCGGCCATCGCGGCCGCCTCCTCGCTGATGCTGGTGCGGGTGCTGGGTGGAGGGGCGGCGGCGCGTCGGCGACCGCCGCCCGTGACCACTACTTCCCGGAGTGACCCGCCGAGCCGAGCTGCTGGGTGGCCTCGACGACGCGGGCCGCCATGGCCGACTCGGCGACCTTGCCCCACGCGCGCGGGTCGTACAGCTTCTTGTTGCCGACCTCGCCGTCGATCTTCAGCACGCCGTCGTAGTTGCTCAGCATGTAGCCGGCGATCGAGCGGGTGAACGCGTACTGCGTGTCCGTGTCGATATTCATCTTCACGACACCGTTGCGGACGGCCTCCGCGATCTCCTCGTCCGTCGAGCCGGAGCCGCCGTGGAAGACGAGGTCGAGCGGCTTGGGGCCGTTGCCGTACTTCGCGGCGAGCCCGTCCTGGATCTCCTTGAGCAGCTCCGGACGCAGCTTGACGTTCCCCGGCTTGTACACGCCGTGCACGTTGCCGAAGGTGAGGGCGGCCATGTAGCGGCCCTTCTCGCCGAAGCCGAGCGCCTCCACGGTCTGGATGGCGTCGTCGGGCGTCGTGTACAGGTGCTCGTTGATCTCGTGGCTGACGCCGTCCTCCTCGCCGCCGACGACGCCGATCTCGACCTCGAGGATCGCGTTGATGGCCTGCGTGCGCTTCAGCATCTGCTGCGCGATCTCGAGGTTCTCGGCGAGCGGCACGGCGGAGCCGTCCCACATGTGCGACTGGAAGATTGGGTTGCGTCCGGCCTTCACCTCCTCCTCGGAGGCGGCGATGAGGGGGAGCACGAAGTCGTCGAGGGCGTTCTTGGGGCAGTGGTCGGTGTGGAGCGCCACCGTGACGGGATAGTTCTTGGCGACCTCGGTCGCGAAGCGGGCGAAGGCGAGTGCGCCGGTCGCGCGAGCCTTCACGGTCTGGCCCGCGAAGTAGTCGGCGCCGCCGGTGGTGACCTGGATGATGCCGTCGCTGCCCGCCTCGGTCAGCCCCTGCAGCACCGCGTTGATGGTCTGCGACGACGACACGTTGAACGCGGGATAGGCGAATCCGCCGGCCTTCGCTTTGTCGAGCATCTCTGCGTACTGGTCCGGCGTGGCGATGGGCATTACAGCTCCTAGGGATGTGGGTGTCGAACGCCCTCATCATACCGAGGCGCCCTCGGCGCCGACCCAGCAGGCGGCGCACAGGACCTGGCCTGTGGACGTTCGTGCAGATCCCGTCACGCTCGGGGTCCCGTGTGGAGGGCTGCTCGATACACTGACAGCGTCCGGCTGCGGCGATACGGCGCCGGCATCGACGACGACGTTCCGAATCCGTCCGGGAGGACCCATCATGACCATCAGCGACATCGCCACGAACTACCACCAGCCCGACCGGAACCTCGCGATGGAGCTGGTGCGGGCGACGGAGGCGGCGGCCATCCGGGCCACGCCGTGGATCGGGCGCGGCGACAAGAACGCGGCCGACGGCGCCGCAGTGGATGCGATGCGCAAGTTCCTCGGGACGGTCAACTTCGACGGCGTGATCGTGATCGGCGAGGGCGAGAAGGACAACGCGCCCATGCTGTTCAACGGCGAGCACGTCGGTAACGGTCGCGGGCCGTCGGTGGACATCGCGGTGGACCCGATCGACGGGACGTCGCTGACCGCGGCCGGCCGCCAGAACGCGCTGTCGGTGATCGCGGTCTCCGACCGCGGCACCATGCTGGATGCGTCGTCCGTCTTCTACATGTCGAAGATCGTGACCGGGCCGGAGGGCCGCGGGGTGGTCGACCTGTCGCAGTCGATCGGGGACAACATCCGCGAGCTGGCGAAGGCGAAGGGCAAGCCTGTGGGCGAGATCCGGGTGGCTGTGCTGGATCGGCCGCGTCACGAGGGCCTGATCGAGGAGATCCGCGCGGCGGGTGCGGGAACGCGCCTCATGCTCGACGGCGACGTGGCCGGCGGCATCAACGCGGCCCGCTACGAGTCGCGCATCGACCTCTGCGTCGGCATCGGCGGGAGCCCGGAAGGCATCACGACCGCGTGCGCGATCAAGGCGCTGGGCGGCTTCATGCAGGGGCGGCTGGCGCCGAAGGACGACGCGGAGCGGGCCGGCGGGATCGCGGCCGGCCTCGACATGGACCGGATCTACGGCGCCGACGACCTGGTGAAGGGCGACAACACCTTCTTCGTCGCGACGGGCGTCACGGACGGCGGGCTGGTGGAGGGCGTGCGCCGGAAGGGACCGATCATCCGTACCGAGTCGATCGTGCTGCGCTCCAAGTCCGGAACCGTGCGCCGGGTGCTGGCCGAGCACCTGGCCGAGAAGTGGCTGGAGCCCGACCAGCTCTGATCACGCCACGCCGGGCTCGCGCTCGGCATCGCGCTCGGTCTCGATCGCGTGAGCCCGCTCCTTCTCTTCGATCGCGAGTTTGTCGATTCCATGCAGGTCGCGCGGCTCGAGTTCGCTGACGAGTTCGAAGGCGGTCAGCTCCCGCGGCGCCTCCTCGATGCCGTCGAGCACACCGATGACCTTGGACTCGTCGAGAGCGTTGAGCTTGCGCGCCGCGGGGAACACCTGACGTTCGAACGACCCGACGAAGCCGTTGTAGTCCTTGACGGTCCGCTCGAGCGAGCGGCCCAGCTTCTCGATGTGGCCCGCCGTCGTCGAGAGGCGGCTGTACAGCGTCCGGCTGAGGTCGAACAGCTGCTTGGCCTCCTGGGTCAGCACATCCTGCTGCCAGCTGAACGCCACCGTCTTCAGCACGGACCAGAGCGTCACCGGGGAGGCGAGCGCCACGCGCTTGCCGAAGGCGAACTCCATGATCGAGGGGTCGGCCTCGAGCGCCGACGACACCAGCGATTCGCTCGGGATGAAGGCGATCACGAGTTCTGGCGACGATTCCAGCCCGGTCCAGTACGCCTTGCTGCCGAGCGCGGTGATGTGGTCGCGCACGGCCTTCACGTGCTGCTTGAGGAGGGCTTCCCGCTGGGCGCCCTCGGTCCCGGTCGCCGTCGCCGGGATCTGGCTCGCCTCCAGGTAGGCGTTGAACGGGACCTTGGCATCGAGCGCGATGTTCTTGCCGCCGGGAAGGCGCACGATCATGTCCGGCCGGCCGGCGCCCGACTCCGAGTGGATGCTCGACTGCACGTCGAAGTCGACGCGCTCCAGCAGGCCCGCGGCCTCCACGACGCTCCGCAGCTGCGTCTCGCCCCACACGCCGCGCGTGCTGTTCGAGCGCAGGGCCGACGCCAGCGACTCGGCGGTGCTGCGCAGGCGTTCCTCCGACTCCGCGGCCGACCGCAGCTGCTGAGCGAGCTGGCCGTGCTGCTGGTTGCGCTGCGTCTCGAGCTCGACGACCTTGCGCTGCATGTCGGTGAGGCTCTCGCGCACCGGAGCCAGCGCCTGGAGCACCTTGCTCTCGGCGCGCTCCCGCTCCGCGCGCTGCTCTGCTTCGGCGCGATGCCGCTCGATCGTCTCCCGGTACTGCTCCTGTGCCGCGCGCACCTGCTCCTGCAGGGCGTCGACCCGGCCGTGCGCTGCGGCCAGATCGGCGCGGATCTCCGCCTGCACCGCAGCCTCCGCCGCCCGCACCTCGGCCAGCTCGGCCTGGTGCCGTGCCGCGAGCACGGCGGGGTCGAGCTGCGGCGCCGCGTCGACCGGGGTCCGCGAGCGGATGAGCCGGGCGACGGCGAATCCCGCGCCGACAGCACCGGCGATGAGCCCGATCAGGAGGCCGAAGAGCAGCGCGAGGATGTCCATGCCCTCAGTGTGTCAGCGCCCACCGACAGTCGGCGTTCCCGCGCCGTGCGAGTCCCGGTGGTTGGCGAGGAACGGGTGCGGCGCTTGCGCGGATCACCGCTTCTCGGCGTGGGCCGGGCGGGCTCGCGCCGGGCCGCCAGCGGGCCCGCGACTGGCGAGCTCAGGCGGCGATCGGTACGCCGATGCGACCGAGGCGGGAGCCCGTGAGCGCCGCGAGATCCGCGATGGCCGCCGCCTCGTGCCTGCGTGCCGCATGGATCACGATGGCGGCGCACGCCTCGGCATCAGCGAGGGCGTCGTGGTGCTGGAATCCCTCGAATCCAGCCGCCATCGCCGCGACCGGCAGGCGGTAGGACTCCAGCGAGTACGTCCGGCGGGCGACCTGCAGGCTGCACAGGTAGCTGTACTCCGGGCAGGCGACGAAGGTGGCGGCGCACGCCGCGCGGATCACGCCCATGTCGAATCCCGCGTTGTGGGCGACCAGGTGGTCGTCCTCGGCGAACTCGACCAGATCCGCGAGCTGGTCCACCCACCCGGCTGCATCCGCCACATCCTCGGGCTGGATGCCGTGGATGCGGACATTCCACTCCTGGAAGTGATCGTGCCCGAGCGGGGGCCGGATGAACCATCCGACGCGATCGACGACCTTGCCGTCCCTGACCTTCACGAGCCCGACCGAACAGGCCGACGCGGGGGAGGAGTTGGCCGTCTCGAAGTCGATAGCGGTGAAATCCAGTGTCACGCTCGTCATGCTGGCACGCCCCACCGACGCACCCGCGCATCCGCTCCCGCGCGCCGCCCTTCCGTTCGCCGAAGTGCTCGTCGTTGCACGCTCTCCGTCCCCTCCCATCCGCCGAAGTGCTCGTTGTCGCACCCGCTCCGCCCCTCCCATCCAGCCGAAGTGCTCGTTGTTGCACCCGACACGCCGTGCGGCGCTGCAACAACGAGCACCTCGGCGAAGAAGTCGGGCGCCTGGATGCGGTGCTCGGTACCATCGGGGGCATGCGATCCCGAGACCAGCGCGACCTCCACGCGGCGTCGTTCGACCGCGCGGCCGACGTCTACGACGCAGCCCGACCGTCGTACCCGGCCGATGCCGTCAGCTGGCTGACCGAGGGAGTGGAGGGGCCCATCCTCGACCTGGGCGCAGGCACGGGAAAGCTGACGGCCGCCCTGGTGGAGCGCGGGTTCGCAGTTAGCGCGGTTGACCCGTCGCCGGAGATGCTCCGCGTTCTCCGGGGACGCCTTCCGGAGGTGGAGGCCCACGAGGGCAGCGCCGAGCGCATCCCGGCAGCAGACGGCGCGTTCGGCCTCGTGGTCGTCGCCCAGGCGTGGCACTGGGCCGATCCCGTGCGTGCCATTCCCGAGGTCGCCCGGGTGCTGCGGCCCGGCGGTCGGCTTGGACTGGTCTGGAACGAGCGGGACGAGCGCGTCGCCTGGGTGCGCGAGCTGGGCGAGCTGATGGATGCGGGCACGGCCGCTTTCGACGACGCGTCCGAACCGGAGCTCGCCCCGCCGTTCGGCCCGGTCGAACGGCACGAGACGCACTGGGTGCAGGCGCTGAACCTGGAGGGCCTCCTCGACCTCGCGCGGTCGCGCAGCTACTTCATCACGAAGGACCCGGACACTCAGGCCGCGGTCATCCAGTCGCTGCGCCGGCTCGCGCGCGAGCATCCCGACCTGGCGGGACGCGACACCTTCGAGCTTCCGTACGTCACGCGTTCCTACCGGGCGACGCGCCGACCCTGAACCCGGCTCGGCCGCACCCACCGTGGCCGCAGCCCCGCGTCCGTGGCCCGGAGCTCCCCGTCGCCGGCCCGTAGAATGGTCGACCGTGGCTCTCACTATCGGAATCGTCGGGCTGCCCAATGTGGGCAAGTCCACCCTGTTCAACGCGCTGACCAAGAACTCCGCGCTCGCCGCGAACTACCCGTTCGCGACCATCGAGCCGAATGTCGGCATGGTGAACCTGCCCGACCCGAGGCTCGACCGCCTCGCCGAGCTCTTCCACAGCGAGCGCACCGTCGCCGCTCCCGTGTCGTTCGTCGACATCGCCGGCATCGTCAAGGGTGCGAGCGAAGGGGAGGGGCTCGGCAACAAGTTCCTGGCGAACATCCGCGAGGCCGATGCGATCGCCCAGGTGGTCCGCGGCTTCAGCGACCCGGATGTGGTGCACGTCGAGGGCAAGACCGACCCGGCCGGTGACATGGAGACCATCAACACCGAGCTCATGCTAGCCGACCTGCAGACCCTCGAAAAGGCGGAGCAGCGTTACGAGAAGGAGGTCAAGGGCCGGAAGCTCGACCCGGTCGTCCTGGAAACCGCGCGCGCCGCGATCGAGTACCTCAACGCGGGGAAGCCGCTGTCGACCTCCGCGATCGATCTTGAGCCGGTCCGCGAGCTGGGCCTCCTCACCGCGAAGCCGTTCATCTACGTCTTCAACGTGGATGAGGACGTCCTGACCGACCAGTCCCGCCGCGCCGAGCTGGCGGCCCTGGTCGCACCGGCGAAGGCGGTCTTCCTCGACGCGAAGCTCGAATCGGAGCTCATCGACCTGGACGCCGCCGACGCGGCCGAGCTCCTGGCCTCCACCGGCCAGGAGGAGTCGGGCCTCGACCAGCTCGCCCGCATCGGCTTCGACACCCTCGGCCTCCAGACCTACCTGACCGCTGGCCCCAAGGAGTCGCGCGCCTGGACCATCCACAAGGGATGGAAGGCCCCGCAGGCGGCGGGCGTCATCCACACGGACTTCGAAAAGGGCTTCATCAAGGCCGAGGTCATCTCCTTCGACGACCTGATGGATGCGGGAAGCATCGCCGAGGCCCGCGCCCGCGGCAAGGCCCGCATGGAGGGCAAGGACTACGTCATGCACGACGGCGACGTGGTGGAGTTCCGCTTCAACGTGTAGGCGCAACGATCCGCGCACCTGCTCCACAGGCTCCCACCACCCCATCCCCGGTCACCAGCTGCGGCGGACGCCGGCCTTCGTCCCGGTCACCAGGCTCTGCGGCGGGACGTCGTCGGCGACGACGGCTCCGGCGGCGATGACGGAGTCGCGGCCGATCGTCACGCCGGGGAGGATGGTGGCTCCGGCGCCGATCCAGACGTTCTCCTCCACGGTGATCGGGCCGCCGGTCAGCCAGACCCGGCGGTCTTCCGTGTCGACGGGATGGCCGACGGTGATGAACGTCGCGCGGGGAGCGACCATGACGCGTTCGGCGAGGCGGATGCCGGCGTAGTCCAGGAAGGTGCAGTTCTGGTTGATGAAGACGCGCTCGGCGAGGTCCAGATTGCGCCCGTGGTCGGTGAAGAACGGCGGGTAGATCGTGACGCGGGGTGGGAGCGGGCGACCCAGGATGGCCTCGAACAGCTCTGTCTTGGCGGTCTCGTCCTCGAAGGGCAGCACGTTGAGCCGCGAAGTCAGGGCGGTGACCTCCAGCACCCGTTCGGACATGGCCTGGAACTCGGGACTGTGGATGCGCATGAGCAGGTCGGACACTCCACGATCCTCACGCGTTGCATCACCGGGAGGATGCGGACACGCCCACGCGGAGGGAGGCGGCGTCAGGCTACGGTGGATCGAGCACGCCTGACCTGGAGGAACCATGACCTACGTCGTCGATTTCGAGAACGTGTCCACCGTGGGGCTGGAGTCCTCTCCCGTCGTGGATGCGCTTGCCGGCCTGCGCGCCAATGAGGCGCGGTATTACCGCAACAAGTACGACCACGCCTTCACGGTCGGCTCGGCCGGGGAGGAGCCGGAGGCCATCGAGCGGGTCGCACGTATCCTCGAGGAGGAGCGGGGCATCGTCATCGCCTCGCCGGCGCTCGAGGCGACGGACTTCGTGGTCGACGGGGTCCGGATGACCTACGTGTTCTACGAGTCGGGCCTCTCGATCAACGTGATGTACACCCTGGCCGAGGGCGGCAAGCGGGCCGTCGGCCTCAAGCTCTCCGAAGGGATGGAGGTGCCGGACGAACTGTCGGCATTCAAGTTCGCGCGACAGAAGTCCCGGCTTGCCGGCACCATCCGCGGCTCGTTCTTCGTGATCAAGGGCGAGTACTGATCGAGGCCCGCACGAAGTCGGCGACCGTCGAGGTGACGAGGTCGCGCACCCCGGCCGCCCCCAGCGGTGACGCCTTGGGGACCTTCATCCCGTGATCCGCGCCGGGCACCTCCACGATCCGGATGCGCTCGGACCGGCCCACCTCCTTCCGTAGCGCGGCAGCGTTGCCGAAGGTGTCGCCGCCACCCTGCAGCACCAGGACGGGCACGGCCGGCGCGAGCAGCTCCTCCAGCCGCGATGCCTCCGGTCTGCCGGGAGGATGCAGCGGAAAGGCCAAGCACACCACGCCCACCGCATCCACGGACATCGCCGTGCGGGAGGCGACACGTGCTCCAGCGCTCCGCCCACCCACGATCAGCGGGAGCGGTCCGGCGAGCTCGCGCACGTGCGGGGCGGTCTCCTGCCACGCGATGTCGAGCGTCGCCGGGCGTGTGGCCACGCGCTTGCCGGCTACTCGCCACGGCTGTTCGTAGCGGATCACGGTGATCCCCTTGTCGGGTAAGCGGGACGCGATCGCCGCGAGATCGAGTGCGTCGATGCCCCCGCCGGCCCCGTGGCCCAGCCACAGGACGGCGATGGGGCGTTCCGCCGCCGCAACGGTGAGCCGACCGACGCCGACCGAGGTGGGGATTTCGAGCTGCATGAGGACGACGCTACCCGGGTCCATCCCGCCGGGGATTCGCGCGATCAAAACCGGTGGAAACCCGGCGATGGAGCGGATCCTGTGGAGAGAATGGACCGCGCCTGCGCCGATCTCATCCCCTGCGCATCTTGCTTCCGGCGCTTACCGGGCGGACGATGGAAGTGGCGAGACGGGGCGCCACGGCGGATGGGGTTGGTCAGGATGGGCGCAGAGGCACGGGTGTGCAGAGAATGCGGAGGTCCGGTCGCGGCTGAGCGACGACTGGTACCGACGTCGAGCGGATCATGGGCGGTGGTGAAGCTTCCGCCAGGCTGCCGGAACCCGCTGTGCCGCCTCTTGTCGACGCGACTGTCGTCGACCTCGCGACGCACCGTTCCTCCAGGAGGCGCCGCCCGGGTCGCCTGACCTCAGCCGTTCGCAGCGGCCGCGCCCGACCGTGGTGGTCGCGCACCGGCCTCCCACAGGCGCGTCACTCCGCCGTCGCCGATTCCGCCGCGCCCCGGCTCCCCGGGCGCACGAACACCAGCAACGCCAGGTGCACCACCGACAACACCGTCGCGACCGCGACCGCGGCCAGCCAGCTCCCACCGGTCGTGCCGCCGCTGAACAGGAGTCCGAGCACCGTCGTCGCGACGATCGCGCCGACGTAGCGTGAGGTCTGGAAGATTCCGGCCGCGACACCCCTGTCCTCCGGCCGGGCGGCGGAGTACAGCGCCTGATTCATCCCGATGCTGACCACGCAGTAGGGGATGCCCAGCGCGGCCGTCAGCAGCAGCACGACCCAGGGCGCTGTCGTCGCGGCGGCGACGGCCAGCAGCGCGGCGCCGGCGACCAGTGCAATGGCGCCGGTGATCAGGGTGGGCCGGAGCCCGGCCGACTCGATCGCGCGCGCGGCGATGGGCGTGATCACGATCGTCACGGCGGCGAGCGGGAACATGAGCAGCCCGGCGATGCCGGCGCTGTAGCCGGCGTGCGTCTGCAGGTACTGCGGGAGCCCGAAGAACGCCGAGTAGTAGACCATGCTGAAGATCGCAAAGGCCAGGTAGACGTTGAGCAGCCGGCGATTCGCCGCGAGCAGCCGCAGATCGAGGAACGGATGCGCGCTGCGAAGCTCGCGCCAGACGAACAGCACGCCAGCGACGACGCACACGGGCAGCAGCCACCACAACGGCTGCGGGTGAAGGTCGAGGAGGAACACCAGGAGCGAGGTCAGCGTGGCGACGAACAGAAGGATGCCCGGGATGTCGGATTCGGCGAGGGTCTGCCCCAGCGGCGTCCGTGTCCGCTCCTCGTCGCGCGGCGCGAACATCCACACGCCGGCGAAGGCGATCAGCGCGAGCGGAACGTTGATCCAGAAGATGGACTGCCACCCGAGGAAGGTGATGAGCGTCCCGCCGAGGACGGGCCCGATCGCCGCGCCCGAAGTATTCGCGATCTGGATGCGGCCGAGCAGCCGCGGAGTGCCGAGGCCGGAAGCGGCGGCCAGCGGTCGCAGCATCGCGATGGCCGACGGGAACGCGGAGGCGGTGCCGATCGCGAGCGCCACCCGGCCGACGCACACGGCGGCGAAGGATCCGGCGAACGGCGTGAGCGCGCAGGCGAGCACGACGACGACCATCCCGAAGAGGAACAGCCGACGGGGACCGAAGCGATCGCCGAGGCGGCCCATCAGCGGCTGGCCGGCCGCCGATGCGAGGTAGAAGGAGGTGATCACCCACGTGACGGCGGTCACATCCACACCGAAGTCGCGTTGCAGGGGCACCAGCGCGACGGCGATCATCGACGAGTTGAGCGGATTGAGGAGCGTACCGAGGCTGAGCGCCGC
Source organism: Leifsonia sp. HAY1-4F (assembly GCF_056755275.1). NCBI lineage: Bacteria > Bacillati > Actinomycetota > Actinomycetes > Micrococcales > Microbacteriaceae > Leifsonia > Leifsonia sp. HAY1-4F. Next base: position 9,619 of record NZ_JBNDHX010000047.1, on the reverse strand, counting down.
CACCGCCGCACCCGTGCGGGCGGGTGGACGGGAGGCGTCGCCGGAAGGTGTCACCCGATCGAGGCTACCCGTCGGCCGGACCCCTCAGCGCCCAGGCATCGCACGCACCGGGCTCACTCGTCCAGGTCCTCCGTGGTGACGGGGATGGTCGATCGATACGGATACGCCGGCATCGACGAGTACTCCTCCTCGTCGGCCAGTTCGTACACGTCGTAGGCGAGGGCGCCGGCGAAGGTGGTCGCGACGCGGATCTCGCCCGGTGGGCATCCGCCGATCAGGGGCACGACCACGACGCTGTCGAGGGTCCGGCCATCCTCGTAGAGAAGGGCCGCTTTGATGGTTCGCGTGAGAGCGTCCATGACGGGACTTTATGCCGCTCCGCGCGGCTGCGACTTGACGGCGCGCGGTCGTTTCGGGAAAGTGATCACAGGGAGGGACGTCCGTGGGAACGCTGATCTATGACGGGGCCGACGGCTTCAACTTCGATGACCGTGTGCTCGCGCACCTCCAGGCGGTGATCCAGACCAAGCTGCGGCGCCGGGAGGGGTTCCTCCTGATCTGGACGGATCGCACGGCCGGGTCCGAGGGCACGCTGCGGTCGATCTGGATCGACGCCTCCATCTCGATGCAGTTCGTGTTCACGCGGCCTACGCTTCCGGAGCTCAATCGCGAATGGCTGACCCTGCTGAGCGAGCGGGCCAACAGCAACTTCGGGCTGGTCCTCGAGGACGAGCTCCGGGCGGAGATCCGCGGGGAAGTGCCGCCGGGAAGCTACCTCGCCAGCAAGGCGAAGAACGTCAAGCGGGCGGAGGGCGCGTGAAGTGGGCCGATTCATCTACGGGTTTGCGGCGCAGGAGTTCGAGTTCGACGACCGCACGCTCTCGCACGTCAAGATCGCGATCGTCACGAAGCTGCGACGGCACGAGAGCTTCCTGCTGAACTGGGAGATCCCGGCGGAGTCCGGAGGCGGCCGGATCAGTCTCTGGATCAGCCGCGAGATCCCCATGGCGTTCCTCTTCGACGGGAGCCGGCCTCCCAAGCTCAACGAGCAGTGGATGGAGGTGCTCCTCCGGTCGAGCCAGCGCACGGGCGGCATGGTGGTGGTTTCCGAGGAGGAGGCGCAGGCGCTCGCCGAACTGCGCGAGCCGCACTGACGGGCTGAGTGGGCGCTCAGGGGATCAGCGCGAGCTTGCCGCCCGGGTGGCCCTCCTTGAGGAACGCGAGGGCCTCGGGGGCGTCGGCGAGCGGATACGTCCGCGCCACGGGGACCTGCAGCCGGCCGCTCCCGGCGAGCTCGAGCAGCTCGGCGCGGTGCGCATCCCGGAAGGCCTGGCTCTCGGGCTGGGCTCCGAACACCGCGTGGAAGCCTTCCTCCTCGGCGCGCTTCGCCGCGACGATCGTGACGATCCGCACCCGGTCGGGCACGAGCTGCAGCGAGACGTCCACTGCCTCGTCGGTGCCGACCGTGTCGAGCGCCGCGGCGATCCGGCCCTGAGCCGCTTCCGCCACCCGCTCGGCGAGGCCGGGGCCGTACTCCACCGGGAGCCCGCCGAAGCGCCGCACCCGCGCGAAGCTCGGCTCGCTCGCCGTCCCGATCACCCGGGCGCCGATCTCGGACGCCTGCTGCAGGATGCTCACTCCCACCGCCCCGGACGCTCCGTGCACCAGGATGGTCTCCCCGGCCCGGACATCCGTGACGTGGAGCATCTGCGCTGCGGTCGTGCCCACAAGCAGCAGGTTGGCCGCTTCCTCGTCGGAGAGTCGCGCCGGCTTCGCGAAGACGTCCTTGGCGGGCACCGTCACTTCGGTGGCGTAGCCGCCGTGGATGCGGAACGCGACCACCGCGTCACCGATCGCCCCGCCGCCGGACGCGATCGCGGTGTCCGGTCCGATCGCGGAGAGCACTCCGGCGACCTCGTAGCCGATGGGCACCGGAAGCTGGATGCCCGTGCGCGGCGCCGAGACATGCTTGTAGTCGGCCGGGTTCACGCCCGCCGCTCCCACCCGGATGGTGACCTCGCCCTGACGTGGTTCGGGAACCTCGACCTCGGCGAACTCCCACGTCTCCGGTCCGCCCCACTGGGTCGCTCTCCACTGCTTCGCACTCGATCGCCCTGCCATGGCTGCAGTCAACTCCCGCTCTCTGGATGCGCGCTCAGGACGCGGCCACCCGGTCGGCCGCACGCCCGCTGTGGCGCACCCGGCGGGAGCGCGCCGGCGCAAGGCGCAGCATCTGTGCCGTGGAGCTGTCGTCGAGCTCGACCAGGTCGTTCCGCGACTTGATGAAGTCGCTGAACGACCGGTAGCCGAGAGCCTTCTCGCTGAAGGACGGGTCCATCCGCTTCATCTGGCTCTTCACCGTCGAGCTGTGCAGCCACGCGGAGTCGTCCTTCTCGTGGCCCAGCTGCATCGCCCGCGCCAGCAGCCGGGTGGCCACGTGCTGCGGGTCCTCCGTCGGCTCCTCGCCGTCGCCCGCCTCCGGCGAGACAGTGGCGGCGGGGGCGCGCCTCCTGCCGCCGCGCTTCGGCCGCTGCTCGGGCTCGCCCGCGGCTTCCGTCCCGGCGGCTGCCGCCGCATCCCCCTCTGCCGCATCCAGAGCCGGCCCGCCTGCTGCCGTCGCCGTCGTGCCGGCTTCGCCCGCGGTCGCCGGCAGCGCCTCCACCTCGGCTTCCTCCGTCTCGGCGGCTTCGTCGCGCGCGACGCCCGGCAGGTCGTCGTAGCTGACGAACTCGTCGCAGGCGGCCGCCAGCGACTTGGCGGTGGAACCGGCCACGCCGATCCCGATCACGTAGCGGCCGAGCCGTTTCACCCGCTGGGCCAGCGGGATGTAGTCCGAATCGCCTGCGACGATCACGACGTGGGTGAGCTCCGGCAGGCGGAACAGGTCTTCGACCGCATCCACGGCGAGCCGGATGTCGGCGCCGTTCTTCGCGTACGCGGCCGCGGGGAACAGCTGCACCAGGTCGACCGCGCGGCCGACCAGCTGGCCCCGGTATTCGGCGTTCACGGCGGACGACCAGTCGGCGTACGCCCGGGTCAGCACCAGCGTGCCGAACGACGAGGAGAAGTCGATGACGGCACCGAGGTCGACCCGGGCCTCGGCGAGTTTCTCGGCGAACCCTGCCTTCGGCGCGGTGGCGCTCGACTTCGGCCGGTCGCGCATGTACGAGCCGCGGCCGTGCACCTGGTCGTAGCGCGAGATGATGATGTTGTCGAAGTCTATGTAGACGGCAACGCGGCCGTCTCCGGGTTCACTCATGCTGCAACGATATCCCGGGCCCGAAGCCGAGAGTTCCGGACTTTTTCGACCGAATCGCGCTGTTCTGCTCGAAAAAGTCCGGAACTGTTGGCTGGGCAACCCGTCAGCGAGCTGTGCCGCCCGCTACCTTCACGGTGAGCGACTGCACCGTGTCCCAGATCAGGTCGGTTCCTTGGGCTTGGTAGTCGATGGTGTGCTGGCCGCGGGGCAATGTCACCGGCGACGAATACGTCGCCCAGGTGCCACCGTCGATGCGGTACTGAACCTTGGCGGTGTTCTGACCCGCAGTGAGGGTCAGGGTCGCACCGATTCCGTAGGTTCGTGCATCGGGGTCTTGTCCGGTGCCGCGACCGTTGGAGTTGCTCACCGAGGCGGTGGGATGGGTTCCGTTGAACGTCAGCGCCGGCACACTTTCCAACGTCGGGACGATCGGCTTGATCGTTCCGTCGGCGTTGAAAGTGACCTTGTCGATGGTGGTTTCGCGGTGCTGGCCGTCGCCGCCGGGGATGGCGAAGCGGTGATAGGCCATGTACCAGTCATCGGTGCCGGGGACCTGGATCATCGACTCGTGACCAGTGGCATAGATGCCCAGCGTCGGATCCTGCTGCAAGATCACGCCCTTGTAGGTGAAAGGGCCCATTGGGCTGGTGCCCATGGCGTATTGCACGTTGTAGTCGGCGTTCCCGGTGTCGCCGTTGGAGTACGACAGGTAGTAGATGCCGTTGCGCTTGACCATGAACGAGCCCTCGGTGAAGTTCGTCAGCTGGCTCGTCAGCTTCACCACCTTGCTGGAGTCGTACGACTCCATGTCGGCGTTCAGCGGCACGACGTAGGCGTTCCCGTTTCCCCAATACAGATAGCTCGTGCCGTCGCTGTCGGTGAAGACGTCGGGGTCGATCATCTGCCCGGAGTACGCACCCTTGGCCACCAATGGGCTGCCCTTGTCAGTGAAGGGGCCGGTCGGCGAGCTGGAGGTCGCCACGCCGATGCTTTGCGCGTCGCAGTAGTAGAAGTAATAGGTGCCGTTCTTGTAGGCGATGGTCGGCGCCCATGCGTTCGTGTGGCCCCACGAAACGTCGGCCAGGTCGAGGATCTTGCCGCCGTCGGTCCAGTTCACCAGGTCCTTCGACGTGTAGACCTCGAATGTCGTGCTGCCCCAGCCGGGGAAGCCGTCCGTGGTGCCGTACATGTAGTAGGTGTCGCCGAACCGGGCGATGTTCGGGTCGGCGAACAGCGGGATCAGCGGGGAGTTCATCACGTGCGCCGCCACCGTCCACGTGCGAGTGGCTCCGGCGGCGCTGGTCACGGTGATCCGGCGCGGGCTCGAGTAGTCCTGCGGTCCGGTCTCGGACAGCGTGGAGCCTGTCGGCACGGTCAGCTTCGGATCGAACGAGGTCACGTCGGTACCCGGCTTGACCGGCAACGCCACCAGGTTGGCACCCCCCGTGATGACCGGCGTGGACTTCAACTGCGACGACGTCGACCCCAGGATCAGGGTGGGGTCGGCCAGAGCGGCCACCTCGCCGGCGGCCAGGGCCCGGTTGTAGATGCGGAAGTTCTTCACCTGACCCGACAGCAGGTGGTCGCTGTTGTACACCGACTTGCCGATGTAGTTCGCAGTAGTCGTTCCGGATCCGATGTCGCCGGGAGCGATGGTCACACCGGTCTTCTGAGCGACCTGCACTCCGTTCAGGTACAGCCTCGCCGTCCCGCCCGTGAGGGTGTAGGCGATACTGTTCCACCCGGCCCGTGACAATGGCGCAGTATTGCCGACGGTCTGTTCGGTGGTCCAGTTTCCGCCCCCGATCGAGGTGCGGTAGTTGTCGCCGGTGGTGAAGAGATAGCCATTGCCGGTGCCCGAGGCATCGGTGTTGCCCATGCCCCAGATGAAGTACGGCGTCTGCTGGCCCGAGTTGAGGTAGACGTCGCTGGATACGGTGATCGAGTCCAGCCCGGCCATCACGTTGTTCGGCATCTTGACGTAGGTGGAGCTGCCATCCAGGGCAAGCGACGTACCGGTCCACGTGCCGTTGCCGACCAGGCTAGCGTCGTGACCGTTGCCGCTGGCATCGCTCACGGCGGTGCCGCTGGTCTGCGTCATGGGGTAGTCCAGGATCTCACCGTCGGCGTTCGCGGTGGCCGGGGCGGGATCGTTGTTCAGGGCGTTGAGCGCCTGCATCTCCGCGGCTGTGACCGGCAGCACCGAGCCATGTCGAGGGTCGGCGGGGAGCTTGTAGGACGCTGGAACGGTCCAGTTCGGGTTGTCCAGATCGTTGGTGCCCAAGGGGGCGTATCCGGTGCCGGAGTACTGATCGACGAACAGGTAGTACTTGTAGCCGGAGGTGTCACCGGGGTTGGCTCTGAACGCGGTGGGACCTTCCACCGCGCCGAGGCCGGCCTTGGCTCCGATGCAGTTGGCTTGCGGGGTCCAGGCCGGAGAGGTGGCCTGGTCCGGATGCGGATCGTTGCGGACTGCCAGCAGGTTGGTGTTCTTCTCCTGCAGAATATCCGCGCAGCCGGTGACGTGTCCCTCGTCCTTGGTGAACCGGTAGAAATTGCCGTTGTCCTGCAGCACGGTCGTGTCGATCACGGAGGAACCCGGGTCATCCCACAACTGCGGGGCGCTCACGGTCCAGAAGTCACGCGTGTAGGACACATAAGTGCGGTGGTACGTGTTGCCGTCGAGCGTGGTGTTCGCGGCCCAATAGATCATGTACTCGCCCAGGCTCGGAACCCAGGTCGCCTCCGGGGCCCACGCGTCACCGGCCCCGGCCGGGCCGACGTAGATGTGCCGCTGTGCCGACCAGTGCACCAGGTCGTCCGATTCGTAGACCTCCAGGTAGAGACTGCCCCTGCTCGACGCATCGCCCCAGCTCGTGCCGCTGCCGATGGACAGGTCGGTCGCCAGAGCGTAGAAGTGGTCGCCGTCGGCGGACCGCATGAGGAAGGGATCCCGCAGGCCCTTGGTGTCCATCGTCGAGGTCAGCATCGGCTTGCCGCCATTCAGCGTCCGCCACGACAAGGCGTTGTTGCCTTTGGACTGCGCGAAATAGATGTTCTCGCCTGCGGTGGTGTTGCCAGCGAAGTAGGCGAACATGTACCCCGTGTCGGCCGCCGGAGCCGGCAGGGGCGCGACGGTGGCGGTGATCACGTGCGTGGCCGTCACGCCGGAGACGGTCGCGGAGGCGGTCAGCTGCACCGACTTCGTGGCGGAACCGGCGGCGGGCCGGTTCACCACACCGGTGGAGTTGATGGTGGACGGGTCGGAACTGGACCAGGCGATCGTCGCCCCGTACTCGCCTGTGGCCGGCAGCGTCAGGTAGCCGCGAACATTGTCGATGTTGTGGACGACCACGTCGTTGGCGGCGGCCTGTGCGCGCTGCTGCGCGGGCAGCTGCGCGGGCACGGTGACGGTGAAAGCCTTCGTCTCGACGGCCGAGCCGGAGGTGAGGCTCGCGGTGAGGGTGGCTGTCTGGTCATCCCCGCCGCGCGTGACCGCGCCGGAATTGGAGATCACGGCCGGGTTGCTCGATGACCACGTGATCTTCGAGCCCCACGTACCGGTCGCCGGCAATTTCAGGTCGGACGTGACGGCAGACGTGTCGCCAAGGCTGAGGTCGGCTGCATCGTTGTCGATCCGCTGCTGGTCCGACGGGGCCAGAGAGGACACCTCGGATGCAGTCAGAGCCCTGTTGTAGACGCGGAAGTCTTTGAGGGAGCCGCTCAGAAGATTGTCGGCGGCGTAGTCGGACTTGCCGAGGAAGTCCTGCGTGGTCGAACCTCCGCCAACCTCGCTCGGGAGGACCGAAACGCTGGTGTTCTGGGCGACCTGTACGCCGTCCTCATACAACGTTCCGGTGGTGCCGGTCTGGGTGTAAGTGATGGTTTTCCACACGCCGCGGACGATGTTGGAGCCCTTGCTGGTGATGTTCTCACCGCTCCAATTGGTGCGAGTGATGCCAGCGCGCTCCGCGTCCCCCGAGGCGAACAGATAACCCGTACCGGAGTTGCTGGCGGCCGGATTGCCCAAACCCCAGATGAAGTACGGCGCTTTCTGCGCAGGGGACACCAGGACCTGCGTGGACACCGTGATAGCGGACAGCCCCGCCATGAGGTTGTTCGGCAATTTCACATACGCCGATGAGCCGTCCAACGCCAGACCGTCGGCACCGGCCCACGTTCCTGCTCCGACCAAGGTGCCGTTGTTACCGCTCCCAGACGCGTCGGTGATGGTGGTGCCGTTGGATTGCGTCAGGTCGTACTTCAGGATCAAACCCGAGGTGACGTCGGCATGGGCTGCAGGTGCCACGCCCAGAATCATGGCCACCGTGGCCGCCACGGAGAGAATCGCGGAAAGAACGGTCCGCGAAGGAATGCGATCAGCAGTCGACGTCATTGTCGTATCTTTCGGTCAGGAGGGCGGGGGAACTTCAACAACGCTTTATGGCGAAGGCGCGTAGTGAAGATGTTAGCGCTCACATCAAACTTGTCAAGGTCCGACGTTCGCACAGGTGACGGGCGGCTGAGCTTCGGCTCCCTCCTCGGGCAACTCTGTGCGAAACGCTCGCTCTACGCACATCCAAAGTCTGCTTGGACGAGCCCGTGGAGCGTTCATCGGTTGATCTGCGGGCTCCGTGTGGGAGTTCACGGCTCTCGGGACGGCGGTTCGGTCGGAGGATCCGCTGCTCGTTCCGTTCCCGGCGCAGAAGGGCCAGGGCTGGTCCACGAACCTCAGCGCGGAGGATTCCGCCTCCGCCATCTTCAGTGGTTTCATGCCCCATGAGATCCTGCTCGGCCTGTCGGTGTCGACCAAGCACGAGGACTACGAGGTGCGCACCCAGCGAACCAGCTGGGTGAACGGAGAAGTCTCCGGTCTGACGGAGCTGGTCCAGGCCGCGCGACACGAATCCCGGTCGCGGCTCGAAAAGCGTGCGACACAGGCGGCAGGCGCGCAGCTCGTCGTCACCGACATGGAGCCGAGAGAGTTCGACACTCCGTGCAATCAGGAGAAGGACCTGTACGCCGAGTCCGTCGTGGTCGGCACGACGCTCGTTCCCGTTCCGCGGTACAGCCGCCGGGCCGAGCGGGGGCGGCCGGCCGGCCGCTGACGCGGGGGTCGTCGCATCCCATCGGCGTGGGCGGGACGATCGATGGGACCCGACACGCCGTCCCATCGAAACGAAGACGGCGTGTCGCGTCCCATGGATGCTGCCGGGAGTCCCTCTGACAGAGTCAGCGCGAGGCGAACATCCCGCTGGGTCCATCGACCCGCCAAGCAAGTAGTCTGGGCCGCGCACCAGGAAGGAGGCAGCTGTGAGCAACGGAGTGGGGCGCGTGACCATCGCCGGACTGGCCGACCGGCTGGGGCTGTCGAAGGCGTCCGTCTCATATGCGCTCAACGGGCTGCCGGGGGTGAGCGACGAGACGCGCGAGCGGGTGCTGGCGCTCGCCGAGGAGCTGGGATGGCATCCCAGCTCGTCCGCTCGCGCCCTGTCGCGGGCGCGATCGGACACGATCGGCATCGTCCTGCGCCGCGACCCGGGTCTGCTGGGCGCGGAGCCGTACTACATGAGCCTCCTCGCGGGCGTCGAGAGCGAGCTGTCGGAGACCGGCCAATCGCTGCTCCTGCGGATGGTCGGAGCGGACACCGGCCAGGAGGTCGCCACCTACCGCCGCTGGAGCGCCGAGGCCCGAGTGGATGGGGTGATGCTGTTCGACATCACCTTCGACGACCCGCGTCCCCGGCTGCTCGAGGAGCTCGGCCTGGCGTTCGTGCTGCACGGAAACCGGGAGGAGGTGGCGCCGGGCAAGGTGCTGCTCTACGACGCTCGCGCCGACGCCGGCCTGCTCGTAGCGCACCTGGCGTCGCTCGGCCACCGGCGGGCGCTGCACATCGCCGGTCCCGCAGAGTTCGAGCACGAGAAGGACCGCCGCGACGCCGCCGAGTCCTGGGGTCGCGCGAACGGGATGGAGTTCGTCTTCTCGCCCTCCGACTACTCGATGGAGGCGGGGGAGCGGATCGCGACCGAGCTGGTCCGCGACGACCCGACGATCACGGCCGTGATCACCTCGAACGATCTGCTCGCGCTCGGCGCGCAGACGGCGCTGAACCGCGGCGGCCGGGAGGATGTCGCGATCGTCAGCTGGGACGACTCCCTGCTCTGCCGCCTCGGGACCCGCCCGATCTCGGCACTCGACCGCTACCCCGAGGAGCAGGGCAGGCGCTCCACCCGCCTCCTGCTCGACCAGCTGGCAGGCCGACCCGACGCCGACCGGCGCGCACGCCCCAGCCGCCTCATCCCGCGCGGCACCAGCCCTGTCTCTTATACACATCTCCGAGCCCACGAGACACTCGCCAAT
>NZ_JBNDHX010000046.1:0-27670 GCF_056755275.1 Leifsonia sp. HAY1-4F | reverse complement strand
CCCCCCCCCCCCCCCCCCCCCCCCCCCCCCCCCCCCCCCCCCCCCCCCCCCCTCTCCAAACCAAACGCCCCCCCCCTAGATTAGCGAGTGTCTCGTGGGCTCGGAGATGTGTATAAGAGACAGGGACGGGAGTCAGCGGATGGTCTTGCGGGAGGTGATCTGGCCGGTGTCGAAGCCGAGGAGGTGCAGGCCTCCGTGGAAGCGGGCGTGCTCGATCTTGAGGCAGCGGTCCATGACGACGGTCAGGCCCTTCGACTCGCCGTACTCCGCGGCCTCCTGGTTCCAGATCCCCAGCTGCACCCACACGGCCGGCGCACCGACCGCGACGACCTCGTCGATGACGGCGGGGAGATCGCCCGGCTTGCGGAACACATCCACGATGTCGGGCACCTCCGGAAGCGACGCGAGGTCCGGGTACGCCTTCTGACCGAGGATGGTGTCGGCGTTCGGGTTGACGAAGTACACCCGGAAATCGCTCGACTGCTGCAGGTACGTCCCGACGAAGTAGGAGGAGCGGGCGGGATTCGGAGAAGCGCCGACGATCGCCACCGACTTCGCGGAGCGCAGGAGCTTGAGGCGTGCCTTCGCGTCCGGTCCGGCCCAGGTGCGCTGCGACTTCAGCAGCTTCGCCAGCGGCGAGTCCGCCGGTACGGCGCAACTCAGACCGTTCGCGAGCTGGACCTCGGTGGTGGAGCCGGACGTGGTTGAGTCGGACGTGCGCGCGCCGTCCGGAATCGTGCCCGACGCATCCGTTGCGGTCGTCATGCTGCTTTCCCCTCCTCGACGGCGACGCTGAGCGCCTGATCCAGGTCGTAGATGATGTCCTCGACGTCTTCGATGCCGACGCTGATGCGCACCACACCGGGCAGGACGCCCGCGTCGTGGAGCTGCTGCTCGTTCAGCTGCGCGTGGGTGGTGGAGGCGGGATGAATCACCAGCGTCTTCGCGTCGCCGATGTTCGCCAGGTGGCTGGCGAGGTCGACCGACTCGATGAACCGCTGTCCGGCCTCCCGGCCGCCCTTGACCACGAAGCTGAACACGCTGCCCGGCCCCTTCGGGAGGTACTTCTGCGCGCGTTCGTGGTGCGGATGCCCGGGCAGGCCCGCCCAGAGAACCTTCTCGATGCGGGGGTCGGCATCCAGCCACTCGGCGACCGCTCGCGCGTTGTCGACGTGAGCCTGGACCCGGTACGGCAAGGTCTCGACGCCCTGCGCGAGCAGGAACGCGGAATGCGGCGCGAGCGTCGGGCCGATGTCGCGCAGCTGCTCCGCCCGCAGACGGGTGAGGAAGGCGTACTCGCCGAAGTTGCCGGACCACTGCAACCCGCCGTAGGTCGGTACCGGCTGCCCGAACAGCGGGAACTTCGAGGAGTGCCAGTCGAACCGGCCGCTCTCGACCACCACACCGCCGAGGGTGGTCCCGTGGCCGCCCAGGAACTTCGTGGCCGAGTGGATGACGATGTCGGCACCCCACTCGATCGGCCGGTTGAGGTAGGGGGTCGCGATGGTGGAGTCGATCGCGAGCGGGATGCCGGCCGCGTGGGCGACCTCCGCCAATCCCTCGATGTCGGCGATCTCCCCGGACGGGTTCGCGATGGTCTCGGCGAACAGGATCTTCGTCCTGTCCGTGATCGCGGCGGCGTAGTCGGCCGGGTCGGAGCTCTGGACGAACGTGGTCTCGACGCCGAACCGGCGCAGGGTCACATCCAATTGGGTGATGGATCCGCCGTACAGGTTGGCCGAGGCGACGATGTGGTCGCCGGCGCCGACGAGCGAGGCGAACGTGATGTACTGGGCGCTCAGCCCGGAGGCCGTCGCCACCGCGCCGAGGCCGCCCTCGAGGCTGGCCACGCGCTCCTCGAAGGAGGCGACGGTCGGGTTCGCGAGGCGGGAGTAGACGTTGCCGTACTTCTGCAGGGCGAATCGGGCCGCGGCGTCGGCCGTGTCGTCGAAGACGAATGCGCTCGTCTGGTAGATCGGCAGGGCTCGCGCGCCGGTCACCGGGTCGGGGATGTTGCCCGCGTGGATCGCACGCGTGCGGAAGCCGTACTCACGATCTGCCATGCCGTCACGCTACCCGACCGTCCCCGCGCCGGTCCTGCACCCGTAACACACTGCAACTCCGCCTCCTCGATGGCGGGAGAGGGCTCAGCGCGTCGAGAGCCAGACGGCGGCGAGGGCCAGGACGGCGATCAGGGCCCACGAGATCACGCCGGTCGCCAGCGCCCGCCAGCCGGTGCCGACGAGCGTCCGCAGGCGGACGGCGGTTCCGAGCCCGAACAACGCCATCGCGAGCAGCACCGTCTGCAGAGTGTCCGCGGCATCCGTCACGACCGGTCCCACCGGGAGGAACGTCCGTGCCAGCACCGCGACGATGAAGCCGGCGATGAATAGGGGGAGGATCGGCGGGCGCTTCACGCCGGGGTCGCCCTCGACGTGCCTCCGCCGCTCCACCACCGCGGCGATCGCGACCATCGGCGCGAGCATCAGCACGCGGGTGAGCTTGACGACGACCGCCACCGCGAGCGCGCCGGCGCCCGCGATCTGCGCGGTCGCCACGACCTGGCCGACGTCGTGCACGCCCGCGCCCACCCAGTGCCCGAACTGCCGCGCATCCAAGCCGAGTGGATGCCAGAACAGCGGCAGGACGAAGATCGCGAGCGTCCCGCACAGGGTGACCAGGGCGACCGGCGTGGCCGCCTCCTCGTCCTTGGGCTTCACGACGCCGCTCATGGCGCCGATGGCCGAGGCGCCGCAGATCGAGAAGCCGGTAGCGATGAGGAGCGGCTGGTGCCCGGGCAGCCGGAGCATCCGTCCGATCCAGAACGTCCCGGCGAAGCTCAGCAGCACGACCGCGACGGTCGTCGCGATGGCGACCCAGCCGAGCCCGGCGATGTCGCCCAGGCTCAGCTTGAGTCCGAGCAGGACGACGCCCACGCGCATCAGCCGCTTGGCGCTGACGGACAGCCCGGGAGCGAGCCGTCCGAGCAGCGCGGGGCGCGCCACGGGCAGCTGACCCACGACGATCCCGAGAACGACGGCCGCTGTGAGCAGCGGGACGGCCGGCATCAGCCAGTGCACCGCCCAGGCGACGGCCGCCGCCAGTCCGCACACCGCGAGGCCGGGGAGCCAGGCGAGCGGGACACGGACGGTGGGGGATGGCGTGCTCACCCGATCCATTCTGGCGAGGATTCAGCCGGCCGCGCGCCGACCGCCGCGCCGCGCGCCGATAGCCGGCCGCCGATCAGAGTGACGACAGCAGCTTCGTCCCCTCCGGAACCCCGAGCCCGGTGCACGCATCCCACCCCGCTGACGCCTGGTACGCGCCGTTGTCGCCGGTGACGATATCGCGGAACCCTGCCGCCACCTGGCCGGCGGGCACCGAGTCGTAGAGCGTCGGCTGCAGGAGTCCCAGCGGCCGCCCCGTGGACTGCACCAGCCGCGCGACCAACGCCGCCCACAGGGGCGCGACCGCGCTGGTGCCGCCGATCACCGTGTCCCGGCCGTCGACCCGGACGCGGTAGCCGGTCTGCGGATCGGCGACCGCGGAGACGTCCGGCACCCCGCGTCCGCCGGGACCGTTCGCGGGGCCTCCCGCGTCCGTCCCGTCCGCACCGGAGGGCACACCCGCCCGGGCCTGCCAGGACGGCAGCGGGAACACCGCGCTGACCCCGCCGCCGGTGGCGCCGTTGCCCGCTCCGTTGTTCCACACCGTCTCCGACCGGACAGCGCCGGTCGAGGCGTCCGCATCCAGCCGGGTGCCTCCGCAGGCGAGTGCGTGCGGCGACGAGGCCGGGAAGTCGACGTGCGGCTTGCCGTCGCCGACACGGTCGCTGCTCCCGTCGTCGCCGGCTGCCGCCGTCGTGGTGACCCCGAGCGCTGCGGCGTCCTGCAGCGCCTGGTCGAAGGCCATGCGCGCCTGCGCCGTCCACTGGTCCTCGGACTGCCCCCAGCTGATGCTGATCGCAGCAGGAGTCGGGTCGGCGTGCGCGGCCGTGCTGACCGCATCCAGGAATCCGGCGTCGGTGTTGGGCGCGAAGTACACGACGATGTCCGCAGCCGGGGCGAGGGCCCCGACGACCTCGATGTCGAGCATCACCTCGCCATCGGCGCCGTTCGGATCGCCCCCGGGCACATTGGAGCCGCCATCCACTCCGACCGCCCGCACCGACGGGGTGGGGATGCCCAGCCCGCCGAAATACGCGTCCAGATCGGACTGCACGTACCCTCCGCCGAGCTCGATGATCGCGACGGTCTGCCCGCTGCCGTCCGTCCCCTCCGGGAACGAGTACACCGTCCCGAGCTGGGGCGGCGTGTAGCTCGTGCTGACCGCGGCGGCCGGGACGTAGCGGAACTGCGCGCGCGCCTGCGGCCGGTCGTCGAGGCCCAGCACGGCGGTCACGACGCCGTCGAGGGCCGCCGGGATGCTGAGGCCGCCCGAGCGCTGCCGGTACGCCGTCGCGTCGTCGCCCTCATGCGCCCGGGTGGACCGCGCGAGGTCGGTGCCGAAGACGCGGGCGATGGTCTGCACCGGGCCGGAGACGCGCACGCGGCGTGCCCCGGCATCCACCTCGTCCACGGTCACGCCGAAGGCTTCGAACGTGCTGCGGACCAGCTCCACATCCTCCGGGGATGCGCCGTACCGCTCCGCCAGCTCGTCGCGGGTCAACGGGGTCGTGAAGGCGTCGTCGGGAAGTTCGGCACGGCGCCGCAGCACCAGCGTCGCCTCCACCGGGGAGTCGGGCGCGAGTCCGCCGTGCGACCGGAAGCCCGGCCGTTCCGGGCGCTCGCTTCCGGGAAGGGGGACGAGGTCGAGGGGCTGATCGCTCATACCACTCGGTCTACCACCGGCCGCCGACACGGCACGGCTCGGACCGGCGCGTCGTCACACCCAGCTGGGCAGCCACATGTGGATCTGCCAGAACCAGAACGGCACCGTCTGCCCGATCCAGATCGGCCAGAAGAACGCGCTCACCAGCGCGGCGGCGACGAGGAAGACCCCGGTCCAGACGATCCCCGTCGTCCGACGCGGCCGGGGGTCCGTCCGGCTCCCCAGGACCATCGCGATCACCGCCGTGAGCGCCAGGATCAGGTACGGCTCGAACGAGATCGCGTAGAAGGTGAAGATCGTGCGCGCCATGTACAGCCACCACGGCAGGTACCCGGCGGCGAGACCGGTCAGGATCAGCCCGATCCGCCAGTCGCGCGACCGGACCAGCCAGTACACCAGGAACAGGATCGCGGCCGTCCCCGCCCACCAGATCAACGGGTTGCCGAGAGAGGTGATCGCGGCGGAGCACGAGCTGTACGCGCAGCCCAGCTGGCCCTGCGTCGTGCCGACGTAGTACATGCTCGTCGGCCGGAGCATCAGCGTCCAGCCCAGCGGATTGGACTGGTAGGGATGCGGCGTGTGCAGGTTGATGCTGTAGCCGTACATCTGGGTCTGGTAGTACCAGAGGTTCTGCACCCAGTGAGGCACCCAGCCGAACGCTCCCGTCCACTGCGCGTGCGCCGACTCCGCCCAGTTCCGGTAGTAGCCGTTGGAGGAGAAGATCCAGCCCGCCCAGGTGGCCACGTAGGCGACGAAGGCGAGCGGCACCATGAGGACGAACGTGGCAGGAGCCTGCTTCAGCAGCGCGCCGCTGATCGGGAACGGGAGGGCCTCCCGATGGCGCGCCACCGCATCCACGATCACGACGTAGACGGCGAAGAAGGCGAGGAAGTAGAAGCCGGTCCATTTGACCCCGGCGCACAGCCCGCAGAGGATCCCGGCCGCGATCAGCCACGGACGCCACCACAGGACCGGCCCCCACGCCGGATCGCGGCCCGACGAGCGCTCAGCGGCCACCCGTGCGGACAGCCGGTCCGCCGCCCACCGGCGGTCGAGCAGGATGCAGCAGAACGCGAGCAGTGCGAAGAACATCACGAAGTTGTCCAGGAGCGCCACCCTGCTCATCACGATGGCGTGCCCGTCGATGGCGAAGAGGAATCCTGCGATCGTCGCGATCATGGTGGAGCGGAACAGCATTCTCGCGACGAGGAAGACGAGGAGGACGGCGAGCGTGCCGGCGATGGCGGTGGAGACGCGCCAGCCGAACGAGTTGCCCGGCCCCGTGGCCGCCATCCCGAGCCCGATCAGCCACTTGCCGAGCGGTGGATGTGCGACGAACGACGGATCGGAAGAGAAGATCTGCGTCTGGCCCGCCGCGAAGCGCGCGTCGGCGTGGTCCGGCCAGCTGCCCTCGTAGCCGAGGTTCCAGAGGCTCCACGCATCCTTGACGTAGAAGGTCTCGTCGAACACGAGAGTGTGCGGCGCGCCCAGGTTCCACAGTCGCAGGACCGCCGCGAGCAGCGTCACCGCGATCGGAGCACCCCACAGCCACACGCGCAGCCGCGTCGGGGTTCCGAGGACACGCCCCCACCAGTCGTCCAGGCGGCTGCCGAGCCGGGGCGCAGCCCGGTGCGCGGCCGGAATATCGGCCGGACGGTCGGCGGGAGGAGCGAAAGTCACCAGGCCATGTTAAAGGCGCAGGCTATGCCTGCATGCATGGCCGGCATTCGGGCGCGCGAGCGGCCGACGTGCGGCTGTCAGACTAGGGCGCATGATCATCCTCGCCGCCACACCGATCGGCAACCTCGGCGACGCGTCGCGGCGGCTGGTGGAGGTCCTGGAAGCGGCGACGATCGTGGCCGCGGAGGACACGCGCGTGGCGCAGCGCCTGCTCGCCGGGCTCGGCGTGGCGAACCGGCCGCGCCTGATCGCCCTGCACGACCACAATGAGCGCGACCGCGCCGGCGAGCTCGTGGAGCTGGCGCGCGATCAGGATGTGGTGCTGCTCAGCGACGCCGGAATGCCCACCGTGTCGGATCCCGGGTTCCACCTCGTGGAGGCCGCCGCCGCGGCCGGAGTCGCCGTCACGGCCCTGCCGGGGCCGTCGGCGGTCCTGACCGCGCTCGCGGTATCCGGCCTGCCGACCGACCGGTTCACCTTTGAGGGCTTTCTGCCGCGGAAGCAGGGGGAGCGCCTCTCGGCGCTCCGGGCGCTCGCGGCCGAGTCCCGCACGATGGTCTTCTTCGAGTCGCCGAATCGGATCGCGGCCTCGCTCGCGGATATCGCCGCAGTCTTCGGCGACGACCGCCGGGTCGCGGTCTGCCGTGAGCTGACCAAGCTCTACGAGGAGGTCCGGCGGGGAAGCGCGGCCGAGCTGGCGACCTGGGCAGCCGAGGGCGTCCGCGGCGAGATCGTGGTGGTGGTGGCCGGCGCGCCGGCGCGGGCGGCCGATCCCGAGACCGCTCTGGAGCAGGTGCTCGCGCTGGTCGCCTCCGGCACCCGGCTGAAGGATGCGGCCGCCGAGGTCGCGGACGCGACCGGGCTAGGCAAGCGCGACCTGTACCAGGCGGCGCTCGCGCGGCGCGGCTGACCGCGATCAGCCCTCTTTTGAGGGCAGCACTTCGAGGCGTACGGCGGGGAACCGGCTGAACCCGTCGTCGCGAGTGACGAGCGTCAGGTCGTGCGCGTAGGCGTGCCCGGCGATGAGCGCATCCTTCAGTCGCATCGCGGATTTCGGCTGTGCGGTGAGTCGACCGAAGCCGTCCGCGGCGCGCTGGTCGAACTCCATCCAGAACCCGGGGATGGAATCGAGCAGCTGCAGAAGCTCGCGCCGGATCAGCGCCCGGCTCTTCCTCGCCGGGTCCTCGGCGAAGACCGCAAGGCCGCGGGCCAACTCCGCCCGGCAGATCATGGAGGACGCATAGCTCTCGAAATCCGCGATGATCTCCGGGGTGAAGCCCGCGACGATCACGCTGGTGTCGAGCATCGCCCGCGGGCTCACCGGACGTCTCCGACCGTTTCGGTGTCACGGCCGGCAGAGAGCTCCGCCAGTTCGTCGGCCACATCCTCCGGCGAGCTCATCCGGGCGAGGAGTCGCAGTTGCGCCTTGACACCGTCGAGCGCATCGTCCGGCTCCGCTATGGGGACGAATGCCGCCCGCACTTTCCCGTGATTGGTCACGAGTGCTCCGGTCTCGAGGTAGCGGACGGGGTTGGACTTGAATGCGCTGATCGGGACCCGCGGAAGATCGTCAGCGAGGGCTATTCTCATGGATATGGCTCCGATCGGTGGCAAGCAGAGCCATTCTAGCTCTTCTCGCTCCGAGGGCGGAGTAGTCTCCACATCCCGCCGCGGTTCTCCACAGGCGCGGTAACACGCCGATCCGCGCGTCCGCGCGCCCGTAGGATGGTCAGCATGTCCGACGGCTCCTCCTTCTACATCACCACGCCGATCTTCTACGTGAATGATGTCCCGCACATCGGGCATGCCTACACGGAGGTGGCGGCCGACGTCCTCGCCAGGTGGCACCGCCAGGCCGGCGACGACACCTGGCTCCTCACCGGGACGGACGAGCACGGCCAGAAGATCCTGCGCACGGCCACCGCGAACGGCACGACGCCGCAGGAGTGGGCCGACAAGCTCGTCAGCGAGGAGTGGCTGCCGCTGCTGAAGACCATCGACATCGCCAACGACGACTTCATCCGCACGACGGACGAGCGTCACGAGGTCAACGTCCAGAAGTTCCTCCAGAAGCTCTACGACGACGGCTACATCTACGCCGGCGAGTACGAGGCGCTGTACTGCGTCGGCTGCGAGGAGTTCAAGCCGCAGAGCGAGATCGTCGACGGCACCGGCGAGTACGCGGGTCAGAAGGTCTGCGCCATCCACTCGAAGCCGCTGGAGCTCCTGCAGGAGAAGAACTACTTCTTCCGGATGAGCCAGTTCGCCGACCGGCTGCTCGCCCTCTACGAGGAGCGGCCGGACTTCGTGCAGCCGGAGTCGGCCCGCAACGAGGTGGTCAGCTTCGTGCGCCAGGGGCTCTCCGACCTGTCCATCTCGCGTTCGAGCTTCGACTGGGGCATCAAGGTGCCGTGGGACGAGTCGCACGTCGTCTACGTGTGGTTCGACGCACTCCTCAACTACATCACCGCGGTCGGTTACGGGCAGGACGAGGAGGAGTTCGCACGGCGTTGGCCGGCGAACCACCTGGTCGGCAAAGACATCCTGCGCTTCCACGCCGTCATCTGGCCCGCGATGCTGATGGCCGCGGGACTGGAGGTGCCGCAGCGCGTCTTCGGACACGGCTGGCTGCTCGTCGGCGGCGAGAAGATGTCCAAGTCGAAGCTGACCGGCATCGCCCCGACCCAGATCACGGACACGTTCGGGTCGGATGCGTTCCGCTACTACTTCATGCGCGCCATCAACTTCGGGCAGGACGGCTCGTTCAGCTGGGAGGACCTGGCCGCGCGGTACCAGGCGGAGCTCGCCAACGGGTTCGGCAACCTCGCGTCGCGCGTGATCGCCATGCTCACGCGGTACTTCGGCGGGATCGTGCCGCCGGCGGGTGCGTACCAGGAGGTCGATCTGGCGGTGCAGTCGGTCGTGCGCACGGCCACGGCGGACGCGGACGCGGCGATCGCCCGGCTCGGCATCCACGACGCCCTCACCGCGATCTGGCGGATCGTCGACGAGCTCAACGGCTACATCACCGAGCAGGAGCCGTGGGCGCTGGCGAAGGACGACGCGCAGCGCGAGCGTCTCGGAACCGTGCTGTACACGGCAGCGGAGGGCCTCCGGGCGCTCGCAGTGCTGCTCTCGCCGGTCATCCCGGGTGCCACGACCAAGCTGTGGGAGGCGCTTGGGGTGGAAGGCGAGCTCGGCCCGCTGACCGCGCAGGGCCTCCGTACAGCCGGCGACTGGGGCCGGCTTCCCGCAGGCACCGAGGTCAACGGTCTGGACGCGCTGTTCCCGCGGATCGACGCGGAGGCGGTCGCCGCCGTATGACGGACCCGTCGTTCGTCCGGCAGCGGCACGTCACGGACGGCCGCGACCTGGCCTACCCTCCGCTGCCCGAGGCGCTCGTCGTCCCCGTCTACGACAACCACACGCACCTGGAGATGGCCGACGGGGAGCAGCCCCTGGACTACCGGGAGCAGCTCGACCGCGCATCCAGCGTCGGCGTGCGCGGCGTCGTGCAGGTCGGCAACGACGTGGAGACCTCGCAATGGTCCGCGGACATGGCCGCCATCGAACCGCGGATGCTCGCCGCCGTAGCCCTCCACCCGAACGACGCGCCCGACTACGCCGAGCGCGGCGAGTTGGATGACGCCCTCGCGATCATCGACGGCCTCGCCCGGCGCCCGCGCGTGCGCGCCGTCGGCGAGACCGGGCTCGACTTCTTCCGCACAGAGGAAGGGCGGCGCCGCGATGCGCAATTCCGGTCGTTCGAAGCGCACATCGAGATCGCCAAGCAGAACGGCATCGCCCTGCAGATCCACGACCGCGACGCGCACGCGGCGGTCGTCGCGACGCTCAAGCGGGTCGGCGCACCGGAGCGGACAGTGTTCCACTGCTTCTCCGGCGACATCGAGCTCGCACGGATCTGCGCCGACAACGGCTGGTACATGTCGTTCGCCGGCAACCTGACCTTCAAGAACGCGCCGAACCTCCGTGCCGCTCTCGCTGCCGCGCCGCGCCACCTGGTCATGGTGGAGACGGATGCGCCCTTCCTCACCCCGATGCCGTTTCGCGGCCGGCCGAACGCTCCGTACCTCATCCCGCACACGCTCCGCGCCATGGCCGAGGTGATGGGCACGGACGCGTCCACGCTCGCCGCGCAGATCAACTCCAACACCGAGCTCGTCTACGGCCGGTGGGACAGCGAACCCGTCGGGCCGCCGCCCACCATGCCGATCGGGATCATCGCGTGAGCGAGGTCCGGCTGCTCGGGCCGGCGGAGATCCGCGATCTGGCGGAGCTGCTCGACGTCACCCCGACCAAGAAGCTCGGGCAGAACTTCGTCATCGACGCGAACACCGTCCGGCGCATCGTCCGGGTCGCCGAGGTCGAGTCCGGCGACCGTGTCGTCGAGATCGGCCCGGGCCTCGGGTCGCTGACCCTCGGGCTGCTGGAGGCGGGAGCGTCGGTCGTCGCCGTCGAGATCGACGGGCGCCTGGCGGCCCAACTGCCGATCACGGTCGGCGAGCTCGCCCCGGCGGCGGCATCCCGGCTCACGGTCGTCCATCGCGACGCACTGGCCGTGACCGAGCTCCCGGTGGATCCCGTCCGGCTGGTCGCCAACCTGCCCTACAACATCTCCGTGCCGGTGCTGCTCCACTTCCTGGAGCGCTTCCCCAGCCTCCGCTCGGGCGTCGTGATGGTGCAGGCGGAGGTCGGCCACCGGATCGCGGCGCCGCCCGGCTCGAAGGTGTACGGCGCACCGAGCGTGAAGGCCGCCTGGTACGGCACCTGGCGCACGGCCGGGGCCGTGAGCCGCCAGGTCTTCTGGCCGGTGCCGAATGTGGACTCGGTCCTCGTCGGCTTCGAACGGCATGAGCACGACACCGGGAGCGAGGAGCTGCGCCGCCGGACGTTCGCCCTCGTGGATGCGGCCTTCCAGCAGCGCCGGAAGACCCTCCGTCAGGCCCTGGCGCCGGTGTTCGGCGATCCGACGTCGGCGGCCACTGCGCTGCAGGCGGCGGAAATCGACCCGTCCCTCCGTGGCGAGCAGCTGTCGCTCGCCGACTTCGCCCGGCTCGGGTCGGTCCCGGCGGCCTAGGGCCATCGCCCAGCCGTCGCCCAGCCGCTGCCCTCGGAGCGCAGCCCGCGGTGGCGGTCCGCTGGTCCGCTGCTCGTTCCGCGCGCCGTGGCGACGACAGGGATACGAACGCGCGCCCAGGCGTCGCACAGCGGGGAGCATCCCGGGTGTGTAGGTTGGAAGCATGGTGGACGCGTGGGACGTCGACGGGGTGCACGTCCGGGCTCCGGGCAAGATCAACGTGTTCATGCGTGTGGGTGCCGTCATGGAGGACGGGTACCACGACGTCGCGACGGCGTACCAGGCCGTGTCCCTCTATGAGGATGTCCGCGCCTACCATGCCGACGACTTCTCGATGAGCTTCGGCGGGAGCATCGACACGAGCGGGGTGCCGCGCGACGACACCAACCTCGCGATGAAGGCGGCCCGGCTGCTGGCGAAGCGGTCCGGTTATCAGGGCGGCGTGCGGCTGGAGATCGACAAGCACGTCCCCGTCGCCGGCGGGATGGGCGGCGGCTCGGCCGACGCGGCTGCGACACTGGTCGCCTGCGACGCCCTCTGGGGCACCGACCTCGGCCGTGAGGAGCTTCTCGCGCTCGCCGCGCGCCTCGGCGCCGACGTGCCCTTCGCCCTCGTCGGCGGCACCGCGATCGGCACGGGACGGGGCGACCGGCTGAGCCCGGCCCTCGCGACCGGCCAGTTCCAGTGGGTGCTCGCGCTTCCCGAGGGCGAGCTGAGCACACCGCTCGTCTACAGCGAGCTCGACCGGCACCGGGAACGTCACGCGGCCGACATCGCGCCGGCCCAACTCACGCCGAGCGTGGATTCGGCGGTGCTGCAGGCCCTCCGCGCGGGGGACCCGGCCATGCTCGCCGAGGCGCTGACGAACGACCTGCAGGCACCGGCCATCCACCTCGTCCCCGAGATCGCGGACGTGATCGAGCTCGGCGAGATGAACGGGGCGCTCTCCGGGATCGTGTCGGGCTCCGGACCGACGGTCGCGTTCCTGGCCGCCGACCTCGACTCGGCGATCGACCTGCAGATCGCCCTCAGCGCGGCCCGCGTCACGGCCGTCCGGGCCATCGGCCCGGTGCACGGCGCCCGCATCCTGAACGACTGACTGCGCCTCCCGGCACATTCGTCACGAATGTTGCCCTGCACCGCGTCCCACGCAACATTCGTCAAGAATGTTGCCCTGCGCGGCGTGAGAGGGGACATTCGTGACGAATGTTGCGTTGCGCTGGGCGGAGTGGACATTCGTGACGAATGTTGCCCTACACCGCGTCCCACGCGACATTCGTCAGGAATGTCGCCGCCGCCGACGCGCTGGTCGTTGCCCGAGGATGCCCGGCGACGACGCGCGTCGGGTTGAGACGATTCGTCGATGAGGGGAAGCGTATCCACGCGCCGGGCCGGGCATCCCAGGTGCTTCCAACGTAGCGAGCGACCGCTCGACGCGCCCTGTCCGGAGACGGAAACCGTCAAGACTTGACGGGTCGCCTCCGGGACAGCGTCCGCAGGTCGCGCCGCGAACGCAGCCCGAGCTTCGACAGGATGTTGCGCACGTGGAAGTTCACGGTCGTCACCGACACGTACAGCCGCTCGGCGATCTCCTTGTTCGTCATCCCGGCTGCGAGGGCATGCGCCACCTGCCGCTCCCGGGTGGTCAGGGTCGCGAGCGGATCGACGGCGGTCGCCGGGGTCGCCGTCTCCTCGAGCAGGTGGATGCAGCGCGCCAGGTATCCGGACGCCCCGAGCCGGCGGAACGTCGTCGCTGCCGCCTCCAGCAGTTCCCGTCCGTGTCCCGTCGCCCCTGCGGCGACGGCGAGACGCCCCGCGTCGAGCGCGGCGACGGCCTGCGGGAAGGGGAACAGCTCCGCCCCCGGCTCCCCGGCCGCGGCCCGATAGGCCGCGAGGGCGTCGCCCAGGCGCCCTTCCGCCTCGAGCACCCGGCCCTCGAGCCAGAGCAGCGAGCCGTAGGAGGGCCGCCACAGTCCAGGCGCGGCGCACCGCTCGTAGGCGGCGCGTGCATCCTCCGCGCGTCCGAGCGCCGCGAGGGCATCAACCCGATAGGTCAGCCAGCCGAGCGTCGAACCGCGGGATGCGGCCGCCTCCGCCTCCTCCGTCGCTGCCAGCTGGTCGTCGGGCCGGCCCAGGGCACGACCCAGCTCCGCGCGCGCCAGGTACGGCAGGTCGCCGTCGTAGGAGCCCGTGATGCGCGGGTCGGCCTGCGCCGCGGCGCGCAGCCGCTCCTCCACGGCGTCGGCCTCTCCGCGTCCCGCGCGCACGAGTGCGGACACCCCGAGCGCGATCGGCCAGCACGACAGGTCGGTCTCGTCGAGCGCGAGAGCGACAGCGGTGTCGGCGAGGGTGACCGACTCCTCCCATTCGCCCGTCAGGAACAGGATGTGCGCGTACATCGTGCGCGCGAATCCCGCGGTCCAGCTGGTCGGGAAGCGCCGTACCAGCTGGGCGGCGCGCGCCAGGTCCGCGCGCGCCCGCTGGATGTCGCCGCTCAGGATGAACACCCGCGAGCGGCTGACGAGGGCGTCCACCGCGGCGGGCGACTCGTGCCCGGCGAGCAGCTCGTCCAGTTCGAGAGTCAGTGGGCCGAAGAGATCGGGACGCCCGGCGTGCGCGGCGGAGTTGATGGCCCATCCCAGCAACCGGGTGAGGTCGTCCTGCGGTGCCGCCAGCCAGCGCAGCGCCGGGTCGGCGACCTCTGCCGGGTCCGGGCTCTCCGCGATGTGCCGGCGGCCCGCATCCAGATGGTCGAGCACTCCGGCGAAGTCGCCGCTCGCCATGAGCACCTTGGGCAGCGCCTCGGCCGTGTGCGCCCGCAGCGCGCGCTCGTCGGGTGTCGTCGCCGGGCGCCGCTCGAACTCGAGCGCGAGCGCCAGCGCCCCGGGAACGTCGCGGGAGAGCGTGCGCAGCTCCAGCAGAACGGCATCTCGCGTGGGGGAGGGCGGGGTCGCCTCGAAGGCCGGCCGCAGGTCCAGGATGCGCTCGTGCATCCGGAACCGCATCGCGATGAGTCCGAGCTCCAGCAGCGCCCGCCCGGCGTTCCTCCCGTCGGCGAGTTCGACGGCCGAGCGCGCGTAGCTGAGCGCCTGCTCGCCCCGTCCGAGGTCGGACACCGCGAGCGCAGCCGCGAGCAGCTCGGCGACGAGGGTCGGGTCGGCGCGGTCGGCCGCCTCCACACGGTGCCGCAGGGCGCGGTGCCCGGACAGCACCTCGGCCGCGACCCGATGGATGGCGACCCTGCGCGCGAGCGTCAGCTCACCGGCGAGCGTGTCGGCGAGGATGGTGTGCGCCGGCTCCACGTTCACGACGCCGTCGCGCGTCTCGGCGAGGACGAGGCCGCGGGCGACCGCCGCGGACACATCCACTTCGACGCCCAGGCGGTCCGCGATCGTCCCGACGACGGGGAGCGGCAGCGGATCGCGCAGCACGGCCACCAGCTCGGCCGCACCGCGCACCGAGGGAGCAGCGCCCTCCAGCGACGCGGAGATCGCCGTGGCGAGCGGGGCGATGGCGGTGGCAGGCAGGTCCCATCCCGCTGGATGCATGGCCTGCGCGAACGTGTCTCGCAGCTGGCCCAGGAGCACGCTGAGCAGCAGCGGCGACCCCTGCGTCGCCTCGGTGAGCCGCGTCGCGGTGCGCCGGGAGACGGGATGGCCGAGCAGGTGGTGGGCGAGCTCCTGGGTGTCGCCGACGGTCAGCGGCGTGAGGTCGATCCGTGCGCGGTTCGCGGTGGTTGAGGCGATGTCGTCGAACAGCGCGACGACGCTGTTCTGCTGCGGCCGCGTCGCCGCCAGGAAGAGGAAGCTCTGGTCCACGAGGCGGCGCGCGAGGAAGCGCAGCGCCCGCACGGACGGCTCATCCGCCCACTGCGCATCGTCGACGATGAGGCACACCGGCCCGTCGATCGCATCGATGGCGTCGAGGAGGAGGCGGCCGACCGTCAGCGGATCGTCGCCGGAGGACGGGGTCCGGAGATCGCCCGGCGATCTGCTCGCCCGCGCACCGCCGGGGGTGCGCGTCCCGCCGGGCCGGGTCAGAGCGTTCAGCCCGCGCACCAGCGTCTCGACGGTCGCGTAGGCCAGGTCGGACTCGAACGAGTCGGCGTGGACGCGGAGCACCGTCCATCCGTCCAGGCGCTCGGCGACGTCCGCGAGCAGTGTGGTCTTGCCGAGGCCCGCCTCACCCGTGACGAGCACGGCCCCGCCCCGGTCGCGGGCACGGTGAGCAACGAGCAGTATCGTCTCGCGCGCACGATCGCGGCCGAACAACGGCCGGGCGTCGCCGGCCGGGCTGTCGTCCGTCACGTTCGGCTCCCCGTTCCTGTCGGGCGCCGCTTCGGGTCGGATGCGCGACCGATCTCAGGATCATCCCACACCGAGGTCTCGGGCGGATTCCCCACTCCGGGGGTGCGGCCGGGCTGCGGGCCGGGATGCGGCGGGCCGGGCTCAGGCCTCGAGCTGCTCCGAGAGCTCCAGCCAGCGGGTCTCGAGGTCGGCGACCTCGCCCTCCAGCGCGCGCAGCTCCTCGGTGAGCCGGCCGAGGCCCACGTAGTCGCTCTGGTCGTGGCGGGCGAGCTCCTCGTGTTTGGCGGCGACCTGGTCGCTGACCTTGCCCAGGCGGCGGTCGAGTGCCGACAGCTCCTTCTCGGCAGCGCGCAGTGCCGCGCCGCTGAGGGCCGGGCCGGGCGACGGCGTGGATGCGGTGGATGGGGTGGATGCGTCCGTGCGTTCCGGGCCGCTCGCCTCCTGCGCCCGCCGCAGTCGGAGGTACTCGTCCACGCCGCCCGGCAGGTGCCGCAGCCGCCCATCCAGGATCGCGTACTGCTGGTCGGTGACACGCTCCAGCAGGTAGCGGTCGTGCGAGACGACCAGCAGCGTCCCCGGCCACGAGTCGAGCAGGTCCTCCATGGCGGCCAGCATGTCGGTGTCCAGGTCGTTGGTCGGCTCGTCCAGGATGAGCACGTTCGGCTCGTCGAGCAGGATGAGGAGCAGCTGGAGGCGACGCTTCTGACCGCCCGAGAGGTCCTTCACCGGTGTGGCGAGCTGGGCGTTGGAGAAGCCGAGGCGCTCCAGCAGCTGACCGGGCGTCACCTCCTTGCCGCCCGCGAGGTACGTCGTGCGCTTGCCGGCGACGACCGCGCTGACGCGCTGGTCTTGCACCTCGTCCAGCTCGGACAGCTGCTGGGTGAGCGTGGCGATCCGGACCGTCTTGCCGCGCTTCACCGTGCCCGAGTCGGCGCGGACAGTTCCGGCGACGAGGCCGAGCAGAGTGGACTTGCCCGCGCCGTTGACGCCGAGGATGCCGGTGCGCTCGCCCGGGGCGATCCGCCACTCGACGTCGCGCAGCACGGTCTTCGGCGGATACGACACGGAGACGTCGATGAGGTCGACCACGTCCTTGCCCAGACGCGCGGTGGCGAGAGTCGTCAGCTCGACGGAGTCGCGGATCGGCGGTTCGTCGGCGATCAGCGTGGCCGCGGCATCCATCCGGAACTTCGGCTTCGAGGTCCGCGCCGGCGCGCCCCGGCGGAGCCACGCGAGCTCCTTGCGCATGAGGTTCTGCCGCTTCGTCTCGGCGACCGACGACATCCGGTCACGCTCCACGCGCTGCAGAATGTACGCGGCGTAGCCGCCCTCGAACGGCTCGACGATGCCGTCGTGAACCTCCCACGTGGTCGTCGAGACCTCGTCGAGGAACCAGCGGTCGTGCGTCACCACTACGAGCGCGCCGGAGGTGGCGGCCCAGCGGGATTTCAGGTGCTGCGCCAGCCAGGCGACACCCTCCAGGTCGAGATGGTTCGTCGGCTCGTCCAGGAACAGGATGTCGTGGTCGTGCACCAGCAGCGCCGCGAGCGCCACGCGGCGGCGCTGTCCGCCGGAGAGCTCGGCGATGGTCGCATCCCAGCGGATGTCCGACACCAGCCCGGCGAGAACGTCGCGGACGCGGGGGTCGCCCGCCCAGAGGTGCTCGTCGCGGTCCCCGACGATGGAATGCCCGACCGTCACAGTGGAGGGCAGTTCGTCCCGCTGATCCAGCATCCCGACCGTCACGCCGCGCCGCCGGGTGACCCGCCCGTCGTCCGGCTCCAAGCGTCCGGCGAGCAGCTGGAGCAGGGTCGACTTGCCGTCCCCGTTGCGGCCCACCACGCCGATCCGGTCGCCCTCCGCGATGCCGAGCGTGACGGAGTCGAAGACGGTGCGCGTCGGGTACTCCAGGTGGAGCGATTCCGCGCCGAGAAGGTGAGCCATGAGAGTCTCCAGCCTACCGGGGCCGGTCGTGCGGCAGACGCGGTGGCGGGTGTGGCCCAAATTACCTATGTGAAGGAGCGCACTGCAAACAAGATACCCCGGCTCGAAGGAGGGGGAACGAGTCCTTCGAGCCGGGTTGGTGGGGCGAATGGTCACCCCTGGATGAGCGTCACCCCTCCGTCTCCCGTATCGGAGACGGTTAGTGCGGTAGCGACACCCAGAGCCGCCGAAACCACGATCGACAGGCTCAGCACGACAATCGCGGTGGTGAGCGGCGCCACCGAGCGGGGCCGCTGTCGGGCCAATCGCACCGAGACCCAGACCAGGAGGACGACCGCACCAATAAGGGCAGGCCACACGACTGGAGCGAGCACACTGACCGCTACGGAGGCGGCCAGGAGCCATCGGTCGGTCACGGCAGGGTGGGTTCGCGTCATAGCAGTGGCAGTCATGGCTAGACGTTCTTCAGGGTCGCGCTGGTGAGCCGGGTGCCCGTGTAAATGAGCTGCTGCTGCTTATTGGCGCTAAAGAAGGACCCCTTGAAGGCAAGCGCCATGTTATACCGGACCGTGCATTCACCCGAACCACCGGAGACGTAGTTGCTCTGGCTGGTGCTGATGTTCCAGATTCCGGCTGCCCCGGTGAACCACCCGGTGCACTCCAGGTTACGGGTGACGTTGGTGGAGGTTGCTTCGAAGACGTATCGCATGTTGAAGGTGCCGGTCGTGATGCCGAACAGGCTTGCGTTCACCAGGTAGGTAGCCGTGTACCGGGGGTTGGTGGCGACAGTCTGAATGTGGAGTCCGCTGGCGGCGTTTCGTGCCGACGCTCGCTTGCCGCTGGGGACGCTGTGATGCGACGCCGTCTTGATGGAGCTGGCAATGTTGCGTGCCAGCGCCGGCTCTGCGGCGGTTCCGGTACTCGAGGTCAGGATCGGCGCGCCGGTGCTGAATTGCATCAGCGACAGTGGGTCCTCCTCGATTGTGTCCGCGACCCGCTCCTGCTCGGCCGCGGGCAGCTGGTCGAACTTCTGGTTGAGGGCGGCATCGGTGGTGTCGCTGACGTTCAATGCGTCCACGAAGTCGCTGAACACTGCCTCAGCGGAGTCGGGTGCCTCGTCCGCATTCGCCGCGGTGATCCCAGTCCCAAGGACCAGGCCCAGCGCAATGCCGCTTGCCGACGCCACCTTCGTCAGTCGGTTCATTTGTATCTCCTATTCGTTCGTCTTTGAACGCACGATTCACGCGCGACCAAGCAGGGAATGACCCCGTTACTCGGGTAGACGATGGTGTCTACTAATCGTGACGCGAAGGTTGCCGAACCGGTCGGGTATACGTGCAAAAGACCCCCGCTCGCCTCCGATTTTTTGAAGGGAGCGGGGGTGTGCGACGCGATGTCTTGAAGGCCCTGGACCGGATGCCCGACTGGTCCTCCCGGGTCGACGAGTTGCTGGACTCGGACGCCGACTTCCGTGAGGGAATCCTCTGGCCGCTGCCACGACGCGGCGGCCGACGTAGACTCCCGCCATGGTCACTCACACCGTCGTGAACCAGGCCCCTCCGCGTGTCGACGTGGGCGAGTTCGCCGCGAACCTTCCGCTGCGCGAGGGAGTGGAACGGTACGAAGCCGGCTGGGCCGCTGCCTCGCTGGATGAGGTCGGGCGGCTGGTGGGGTCGGCGGGGTTCCAGCGGGATGCGGAGCTCGCGAACCTCCACGAGCCGCAGTTGCACGCGTTCGACCGGTGGGGCAACCGGATCGACGAGGTCGAGTACGATGACGGGTACCATCGCGTCCTCGCGGCGGCCGTCGCCGCCGGCGCGCACACCTCCGCCTGGGCGGAGCCGCGGCCCGGAGCGAATGTCGCGCGCGCCGCGACCTTCATGTTGTTCGCGCAGGTCGAGCCCGGACACGCCTGCCCGGTGTCGATGACGCAGGCAGCGGTCCCGGCGCTCGCCGCGTCCGATGCGCTCGCCGCCGAGTGGATGCCCCGCCTCCTCAGTCGCGAATACGACGGCCGACTCCTCCCGGGCAAGACCTCCGCGCTGTTCGGCATGGCCATGACCGAGAAGCAGGGCGGGTCGGATGTGCGCGCCAACACCACCCGCGCGCTCGCCGACGGGGAGGAGCGTTGGCTCCTCACCGGGCACAAATGGTTCTGCTCGGCGCCGATGTCGGACGCCTTCCTGGTCCTCGCACAGACGGCCGGCGGGCTCTCCTGCTTCCTCGTGCCGCGGGTGCTGGAGGGCGGCGAGCGCAACGTGTTCCTCGTCCAACGGCTGAAGGACAAGCTCGGCAACCGCTCCAACGCGTCCAGCGAGGTCGAATTCGACGAGACGGTCGGCTACCTGCTGGGAGAGGAGGGGCGTGGGGTGCGGACCATCCTCGAGATGGTGAACCGCACGCGCCTCGACTGCGTCTACGGGAGCGCTGCAGGGATGCGGCAGGCCGTCGCGGAGGCGGCCTGGCACGTCCGGCACCGGTCGGCCTTCGGTTCCCGCCTGATCGATCAGCCGGCCATGACGGCCGTGCTGGCGGACCTGTCGCTGGAATCGGAAGCGGCGACGGAGGTCGCCCTGCGGCTGGCGCGGTCGCACGGCGAGGACGCACCGGCAGCCGACGTGGCGTTCCGGCGGCTGGCGACGGCGGTGACGAAGTACTGGGTCTGCAAGCGTGGACCCGGCCACGCCTACGAAGCTCTCGAGTGCCTCGGCGGGAACGGCTACACGGAGGCGTTCCCGCTGGCCCGGCGGTATCGGGAGCAGCCGGTGATGGCGATCTGGGAGGGCTCCGGCAACGTCATCGCCCTGGATGTGCTGCGCGCGCTCCGGCGCGAGCCGGCAGCCTGGGAGGCGTTCGACGCGGAGCTGGCCGCGGCGCGCGGCGTGTACCGGACCTTCGACGGGCACCACGATCGCCTGCGCGCGCGCGTGGCCGCGGTCTCGGCGTCCGATGACGCGGCCGAAGCATCCATCCGCCCGCTGGTCGCCTCCCTCGCGCTGGCCCTGCAGGCGTCGCTGCTGATCCGCCACGCCTCCGAGCCGGTCGCCGACGCGTTCGTCGCCGCTCGCCTCGGACCCGAGCGGGGCTCCCTGTACGGCGAGCTTCCCACCGGGCTCGCCCTCGCAGCTCTCGCCGCCCGCGCCTGACCCGACCACCCCAGACCCCGGAGGGGGAGCGCGACCGCGACCGCGTCAGGCGTCGACGGGAACGGCGCCGATGGCGCGGGAGAACTCCGCGACGGCCTTCCGGTTGTACGCGTGGTAGTCGAAGCGGCTGTCCGGGACCTCGCCGCGGAGGAACGCGCGCATCCCGGCGGCCACGCCCTCGACCGTCTGCGGGACGACCATTCCGGTTCCGGCGGGCAGCGCGTTCTTGGCGGACGCGAACTCGACGGTGACGATCGGCAGCTGCAGCACGAGCGCCTCCAGAAGCACCATCGGCTGCCCTTCGTAGTCGCTGGAGAGCACGAAGCAGTCGGCCTTCGCCATGATCGCGTACGGGTTGCGCTGCATCCCGGTCAGGAAGACCGAGCCGGTCAGTCCCAGCTCGGCGACCAGCGACTCCAGTGCGCCGGCGAGCGGACCGGACCCGACGACGACCAGCCGCGTCCGCGGATTCTCGGCGTGCACAGCGGAGAACGCCCGGATGAGGCGCGCCTGGTTCTTCTCCGGCGACAGCCGCCCCACGGTGACGAACGTGGTCACATCGTCGTCGGCGAGCAGCAGCTCGGCCCAGTCCGGGATGCTGCCGAGCTCCTCGTCGAAGGTGAGCTCATGCAGATCGGCCGTGGAGTTCTCGAGGATGTGCTCGGCGTCCACCGTGTTCAGCGCCGAGACGAACTTCGAGGGCGCCGCATACTCGGCCAGGGCCGTCCTGTTGATCTCCGACAAGGTCGGTGACACGGACACGAGGTGGTCGTACTGCCCGTACAGGGTGAAGATCTGCGTCAGGCTGTGCAGCATCCGCTTCTGCCCGTTGACCTCGCGGTGCGCGTCGGACGCCAGGTCGTTGTGCAGCCAGATCGCGCGCTGAGCGTCGGGGGAGTGAAGGAGCAGCGCCGCCCAGAACGGCCCGTAGCCGGAGAAGTCGACCACGTAGTCGAAGCGGCTGTCGCCGAAGCAGCGGTACCACTCGTCCTCCCACAGCCGGTTCTGCGCAGGGGATTCGGCGTGCAGAGCGATCCGCCCGCGCCGGAAGTCGAGGTGCCGCCCGAGGTGCAGCAGCTTGGCGCCGTTCATCCCGCCGACGCGCGGGAACTGACGCACGGAGGGATGGATCTGCCGCTGCTTCCCGAGGATGACCTGCGACCGGCTCTGGGCGAAGAACGCCGAGACGTCGTAGCGCTCGTGGTCCAGGTTGTTGAGGAGATTGAGCGCGGAGGTCGTGATGCCGTTCGGGCGCATCCCTCCGAGGTACAGCAGGATCTTCTCCCTCCCGTCGTCGGCGAGGTCCGTCCGGAGCCGGTAGCCCTCGCGCACGCCGCGGAAGACGATGTCGACGACGCGGCGGGAGGCTGCGCCGTCCTCGTACGGCGTGAAGCGCCGCTGCATGTCGAGGTAGCGTTCGCGCGACTCCGCGGGGATCCGGTCCCCGTCCTCCGCGATCGCGTGCAGCGCGTCGCCGGTCTCGCGCGCGGACGGCAGGACAGGACCCGGCCATTCCTCGGGCTCGAAGTAGAGCCCGCGCGTCCCCGCGTAGTCGGCGAGGTCGGGCGTGAAGAAGACGATGGGCCTGCCGGTCTGCAGGAAGTCGAAGAAGATGCTCGAGTAGTCCGAGATCAGGATGTCGGTGGTGCCGAGCACGAGATTGGTCGGGATCTCGTTGGGCACGAGCAACCGCTTCAGCTCCGGCCGGTGCGCGGCGAGGGCGTGCACGGTCTGGTGGGTCTTGAGCAGCACCGCGTAGCGGCTGGTGTCGATGCGCTCCTCGATCTGGCCGATGTGGGCGAGCAGCGCATCCACATCGTCGTCCGGGCGCCCGAAGGTGTCACCCTTCCAGGTGGGCGCGTACAGGATGACCTTGCGGTCGCCGAGCGGGATGCCCGCGGCGATGAGCCGCTGTCGTACCGCTTCGCGGCCGGCGTCGTCGAGGAACTGCCGGTCGATGCGCGGGTAGCCCTCTTCGACCAGGGTGCCGCGGTAGACGCCGGACAGCTTGTACCCGGTCTCGTACATCTGCTCGGACATGAACGGGTTCGCCGAGAGGAGGTAGTCGGCCTGGACGAAGTTGCGGAGGATGTTCGCGGTGCCGAGCGCACCATCCTCGATGTCGTAGCCCATGCGCTTCAGCGGCGTGCCGTGCCAGGTGTTCAGGTAGACCTGCCCGGGGCGCTTGGAGAAGTCCGGCGGGAAGGTCGCGTTGTTGACCAGGTACTGGCTGGTGGCGAGCGCCCGGTAATAGGCGGACGAACCGTAGCGGACGAAGCTGACGCGCGGGTCGCCGGCGAACTCCTCGACCGCGGCACGGTACAGGCGGAGGTCGGACAGCGCCCAGATGTGGGTGAGGTGGCCGAGGTCGGGGGAGGCGAGCACCTCGCGGAAGAGCGCCTCCGGGTTGTCGAGCATCCCGTTGCCCGAGAAGGACTCGTAGAAGACGGACCCCTGCACGATGGGCTGGCGCCGCCAGTGCGCGTGGATCTCGAAGCGTGCCGCGCGCTTGACCCGAGAAGGGAGTCGCTTCAGTCGGGAGAGTCTCATCGCCCCTCAGTTTATGAGAGCGGGATAACAGAGTGCTGGGAGCGGACCGTGCCGCCCGGGTCAGCTCTCCGTGTCGAAGCCGAGGCTGAGCTTGCGAAGCAGGCTCGCGAGTCGCTCCGCGTCCCCTGCGGAGAGGCCCTCGAGGAGCTCGGCCTCCGCATCCACGAGCCGGGTGATCGCGGCATCCACCCGGGTGAGGCCCTGCGCGGTCATCTGCACCAGGATGCCGCGGCCGTCGTTGGGGTCGGTGCGGCGCTCGACCAGGCCGCGGGCGACGAGACGGTCGATCCGGTTCGTCATCGTGCCAGAGGAGACGAGGGTCTGCTGCAGGAGCGACTTCGGGCTCAGCTGATAGGGCGCGCCGGCGCGGCGCAGGGCGGCCAGCACGTCGAACTCCCACGATTCGAGGTCCGAGCGCTCGAACGCTCCGCGGCGGGCGCGATCGAGGTGACGGGAGAGGCGGTCCACCCGCGAGAGCACCTGGAGCGGCGCGAAGTCGAGGTCCGGGCGCTCCCGCAGCCACGCATCCACGATGCGGTCAACCTCATCGCGTGCGTCGGCCATACCCCCATGCTATTGGGGGTGGCACCCGGGATGGGTCTGGCAGACTGTCAGGTGCGCGAAACGCGCGTTCCGCCTTGGTGTAATGGCAGCACGACAGCCTTTGGAGCTGTTAGGTCCAGGTTCGAGTCCTGGAGGCGGAGCGTCCGACAGCCCGATCCCCTGGAGGGACATGACCGACCAGAATCTCGCCATCGTCGTCCTCGCGGCGGGGCAGGGCACGCGGATGAAGTCCGCCACGCCGAAGCTGCTGCATCCGCTCGGCGGCATCCCGATCGTCTCCCACGTGCTGGCGACCGCCCGCGAGCTGGATGCGGCCCACGTGATCGCGGTGGTCCGGCACGAGCGCGACCGGCTCGCCGAGGTGATCGCGGAAGACCTCCCCGAGGCGGTCATCGTCGATCAGGACGAGGTCCCGGGCACCGGCCGCGCCGTCGAGCTGGCGGTGGAGGCGCTCCCGGAGGGTTTCACGGGCGATGTGCTCGTCGTGAACGGCGACGTCCCGCTGCTCGACGCCGGGACGCTGCGCGAGCTGATCGACCGGCACCGTTCGGGTGAGGCCGCTGCGACCATCCTGTCCTCCTTCCCCTCCGACGCGACCGGATACGGCCGGATCGTCCGCACACCGCAGGGCCACCTCGACCGGATCGTGGAGCACAAGGATGCGACCGACGCCGAGCGCGGGATCGGCGAGATCAACGCCGGCATCTACCTCTTCGGACTGGCCGCGCTCCGCGACAAGCTGGCGCTGGTCTCCACCGACAACGCGCAGGGCGAGAAGTACCTGACCGACGTCATCGGGCTGCTCCGCGAGGCCGGCTTCGACGTGGATGCGCTCCCCGTCGCCGAGTCGTGGCTGGTCGAGGGCATCAACGACCGGGCGCAGCTGAGCGACGCTGCGGCGAAGCTCAACGCGCTCCTGGTCCGCACCTGGCAACTCGCCGGTGTGACCGTGCAGGACCCGGCGACGACCTGGATCGACGTGAAGGCGAAGCTCGCACCCGACGTCACCATCCTCCCGGGCACGCAGCTCCGCGGGGCGACCGTCGTGGAGACGGGCGCGACGGTCGGACCCGACACCACGCTGACCGACACCGAGGTCGGAGAGGGCGCGAACGTGACCCGGACGGATGCGACCCTCGCCGTCATCGGCGCGGGCGCGACGGTCGGACCGTTCGCGTACCTCCGCCCCGGCACCGTCCTCGGCGCCGACGGGAAGATCGGCACCTTCGTCGAGACCAAGAACGCCGTCATCGGCGAGGGCACCAAGCTCGCGCACTTCAACTACGTCGGCGACGCCGAGGTGGGCGAGAAGGGCAACCTCGGCGCAGGCGTCATCACGGCCAACTACGACGGGGTGAACAAGCACCGCACGGTGATCGGCTCCAACGTCCGCATCAGCACGAACACCGTGCTGGTCGCGCCCGTTAGGATGGGGGACGGAGCGTACACGGGAGCAGGCACGGTCGTCCGAAAGGACGTCCCGGCCGGTGCCCTCGCCATCACGGTCGCCCCGCAGCGCAACATCGAAGGCTGGGTCGCCCAGAAGCGACCGGGCACGGACGCCGACAGGGCTGCACGAGAGAGCAGCGCTCCGGACGGCAGTGCGGCCGAGAAGAGTGGAGAGTAAGTGTCAGGGATCACCACGACCGGCCAGAAGCGACTCGTCCTCATCTCCGGCCGCGCGCATCCCCAGCTCGCGCATGAGATCGCAGAAAGCCTCGGAAGCGAGCTGATCCCCACCGACGCACGGACCTTCGCCAACGGCGAGATCTACGCGCGTTTCGACGAGAGCGTCCGCGGGTCGGATGCGTTCGTCATCCAGTCGCACACGTCGCCCATCAACGAGTGGCTCATGGAGCAGCTCATCATGGTGGATGCGCTCAAGCGCGCCTCGGCGAAGCGCATCACCGTCGTGGCCCCGTTCTACCCGTACGCCCGCCAGGACAAGAAGGGCCGCGGCCGCGAGCCGATCTCGGCACGCCTCGTCGCCGACCTGTTCAAGGCGGCCGGGGCCGACCGGATCATGTCGGTCGACCTGCACGCCGCGCAGATCCAGGGCTTCTTCGACGGGCCGGTCGACCACCTGTTCGCCATGCCGGTGCTCCTCGAGCACATGCGCCGCGAGCTCGACCCGGCGACGCTGACCGTCGTCTCGCCCGACATGGGCCGCGTCCGCGTCGCCGACATCTGGAGCGACAAGCTCGGGGTCCCGCTCGCGATCATCCACAAGCGCCGCGACCCGCTCGTCCCCAACCAGGTCTCGGTGCACGAGATCGTCGGAGACGTGAACGGCCGCGTCTGCCTCCTTGTCGACGACCTGATCGACACCGGACGGACCATCGTGAAGGCCGCTGAGGCGCTCAAGGCGAACGGCGCCACGGGCGTCGTCGTCGCCGCCACCCACGCCGTGTTCAGCGACCCGGCGGTGGAGTTGCTGCAGAGCGACGTCATCGACTCGGTCGTCGTGACGGACACCCTCCCGCTTCCCGAGCACAAGCGCTGGGACAAGCTGACCGTGCTTCCGATCGCGCCGCTTCTGGCGAACGCGATCCGCGAGGTCTTCACCGACGGCTCGGTGACCTCCATGTTCGACGGCGCCGCGTAGGCGTCGCCCGCTCCGTCCGAAAGGGAGGACATCCGGCCGCCTCCCGGCCGGATGTCCTCCCTTTTCCGCACCTCGGGGGTGCGGCGGCTGCATCCACCTCCCTTTCCAACGTCTCGCCGGCGGGGGCGGCCTCCCTTTCCGCATCTCGCCGGCCGCATCCGCCTCCTTTTCCCCGCGGCTCCTTCGTGCGGTGGAAAAAGGAGGAGATTCCTGCTGTCGGCCCGGCCGTTCGCACGAAAGGGAGGACATGCCGGTCGAATCCGGGCTGGATGTCCTCCCTTTTCGTCACCCGAGGGACGAGGCGGGCAAAGCTCCTCCGTTGCCTGCGCGGATCCTGGAGTGGCTACCCACTTCGCCGAGGTGCTCGACGTTGCACCCGACACGCCGTGCCGACCTGCAACGTCGAGAACCTCGGCGGCGGCGGCGCGAGACGGCGGCAGGGGGAGGCTGCGGAGGCGGCGGCGGGTGGCGCCGTGAGCGGGCGGCTACGGGAGGTGGTGCGGCGTGGAGGGGATGAGGCCGAGCGGGGCGACCCAGGTCGCGTCGCCCTCCGTGTTCAGCGCGTAGCACTGCCAGCCGGGGCCGACCGGACCCGCCAGCTCGAAGCGCGCCGAGGAGCCGAGGGCGTCCGGCTGGTACTGCCGGGTGTAGACGGCGCAGGTGTAGTCGGCCGTCTGAGTCTGGATGCTGATGGTGAGCAGGATGCCGGGCAGCAGCAGGGCGCTCAGTGCGACGACGACGAAGACCCGGCTGGCGACCGTCATCGTCCGCCCGCGCAGCGGTCGCTCTCCGAGCGGCTCGTACTCGGCGAGTTCCGGGTGGTCCTCGTACGTCACCACCCCATCCTCTCGCGCCCCCGCCGTCGAGTACACAAAAACTGCACGCGAATCAGCGGATTCGCGTGCAGTCTTCGTGTACTCGATGGTGGGGCTCGGGGGTTGGGGTT